>JBEKJX010000011.1:0-22914 GCA_050011015.1 Smithella sp. | reverse complement strand
ATGCCCTCCAACTGATCGCCGTTAACAACCAGCAGACGGCTGTTGCCTGAGCGATTCATGATCTCCAGCGCTTTATTGGCATCTTCCTCCGGCCCTATCGTTATTTCCTCATTACAGGGAATAGCAACAGCTCCTACAGTGTATCGAGACCATTCTTCGCGGGGAATTGTTGCTATCTGTTTCACAAAAATGCAGCCCGTTAACCTGCCAAAAGAAAGCACGGGATACGCCTGGAAATGGTGTTTATAAACATAGTCACTGATAAATTCTTCCAACGATATGGAACGCGGTACGGTCACGGGATTTTTGACCATAAGATCTTTTACTTTTTTTGTATCAAAAAGATTGTGAGCCAAAAGCTGCTTGTAGGAAATTTGCGCCGTCGAGCGGACAAACAGGCCTATTAAAAACCACCACAAACCGCCAACAAAATTGCCTCTGACAATATAAATGACCCCCATTATAATCAATAGAAGTCCAAAACCGGAACCTATCTGCGCGGAAATATCAGTTGACCAGCGTATATCTTTTTTCCATTTCCACAGCACGGAACGCAATATTCTTCCGCCATCCAGAGGGAAAGCGGGAATCAAATTAAAAACCGCCAGAACAATATTTGCCCATGATAAATAATCTATAACGCCGCTGACTGTCACAGGCCAGCCGCTTTTTTCCCCTAAATTGGAAAATAAAAAAAATAAGAGCCCCAGAAAAAAACTGGCAAGCGGACCAACAATAGCAGTCATGAATTCAGCCCTGGGATGAGAAGGTTCTCCTTCCATCTGAGCGACGCCGCCAAAAATAAAGAGCGTTATTCCCTTTATAGACAGCCCGTAATGTCTGGCCATCAGCGAATGAGTCAGTTCATGAGCAACTATGGATAAAAAGAGTCCCGCAGCACCGGCGGCGCCCATCCACCAGTAAGCATTAGAAGAAAGGCCTTTATAATATTCAGGGAAAAGGCCGCTGGCCAATGACCAGGTTATTAAAGCCGCCAGAAGCAACCAACTCATATCAATTCTTATTTCAAATCCAAAAACCTTAAAAAGACTTACCGTCTTACCAAACATAAATTCTCCTGATTACTGCTTTTCTCTATATTATAAGTGATGCATGATAAAAATCAATAATTTGAATTCGTAAGCAAGCGCCTTCGCTTGGCTTCGGGGTTTTGCTCGCAAATGCAGAATTCAGCAGCGAACGCATTCCTGTAGCGTGCTACAGAATAAGTGAGCGAATATATAATCATAATATTCCTTAAGAATCGAAGCCTCTTTGCGGTTTATCGCATAGAGCTTCAATTATATAATTCCTTAATAATATTGAATAACAAATTATATAAAATAGTTTCCCTTATTGAGAAGCATAACATATTTATATAACATTTTACGATTATTAAGATTTTAACATTATTTTTGATAATTTTCTTAATTTTTCACCAGACAAACCGTATATTCCTAATATGGAAAGAGTTTGATCCTTTATTTAATTCATGTTATTATTCTGTAATAAAATTTCTTACAAAGGAACAGAGAAAAATCAACATTTTTTAAAATATTTATACGAACGGGGCAATTATGAAAAAGTATGTTGTATTATTTTTGTTATTGACCATCTTTTTTTGCCAAACAGCAATGGCTGATCTTTATAAATGGACAGATGAAAAGGGAGAAATTCAGATTACAGATTATCCGCCTCCAGAGAACAAAAATGCAAAAGATGTTCAGATTTATAAATCCCCGTCAGAAGATCTTATGAATTCACAAAATGAGGCCGATCAGAAATCAACCGAGAAAGATAAATCTAAAAAAGAAAACGAAGCTGTTCTCTATACCAAGAACGATTGCAAGGATTGCGACAAGGCAAGGGAATATTTAAACTCCAAAAATATCCCCTTTACTGAATATAATATGGATACGGATAAGGACGCAGCCATCCAAAGGAAAAAAGTAGATGATGGTCAAGATGTTCCTTTTGCTATCATCAATAAAAATCAAGTGTTCGGATTCTCGGAAAGTATTTATGACAAAGCATTGAAACAAAAGCCCTGATTTATACAAATGGAAACTACAATTTATTTATATACAGGAACGGGAAATTCTCTTTGGACAGCAAAAAAACTATCTGCAGCGCTTAAAAATACCGAGCTTATACCGGTAACACTCACCGGCAGGGACCGAATTAATCCTGATTCAAAAAACGTTGGCTTTATCTTTCCCGTTCACATATGGGGCATACCTTCACGAATTGTTGATTTTTTAAATCGCTTGGAAGCTGACTCTGCGAAATATTATTTCGCCGTTGCCGTTAACGCCGGTCAGGTTGCCGCTACCCTGATTCAATTGAAAAATATTCTGCAAGAAAAGAACATAAAACTTTCTTCAGGTTTTTCAATCTGTATGCCAAGCAATTATATACCCTGGGGCGGCGCGATTGCGCTGGAAAAGCAACATAAAAAATTCAATGAAGCGTTAGATAAAATCGGCCGTATTGCCTCATCTATCCGCGCTAAAGAAGAAAAAGAGCCTGAAAAAGGACCCGCATGGCAAAATATTTTCTTTTCAGCGATTTACCGCTTATCCCGTTCTCACGTTCCCCAAATGGATAAATCGTTTTCGGCAGACGAGAAATGCACCGGGTGCAGAATCTGCGAAAAAATCTGTCCCGCGCAAAATATTTTGATTATCGATGGAAAACCAATATGGCAGCATCATTGCGAACAATGTTTTGCCTGCCTCCAGTGGTGCCCCGAAGAAACAATTCAATATGGTAGAAGCACTGCCAAGAAAAAACGTTATCATCATCCTGAAATAACATTAAAAGATATGCTGGCCTTTATTCCTGAAAGAAAAAAATAGATTTGAAGCTCTCTGTTGCAAGCCATGGAAAACTTCGATTCTTAAGGAATATGATGATTATATATTCGCTCGCTTATCACGCAGCATGCTACGGGTAATGCGCTTGCCGACGAATTCATTTTTTTTCTTGAAAAATCTTGAATGCCCTGTCCGATAGATAATTATGCCGATAGAAAGATTTCTGTATTTCATGCCTTGAGAATGTAATCAAAAAGGATCTGTTCGTTCACTTCAAGTGGTCTAATGCTTTTCTCTACTTTCATGCTCATAATTGCGCCTTCCCAACTGTTAAAGATATAAAGTGCGGTCTTATTTGCATCCAGAGATATTGACAGATGACCCAATTCCTGTGCTTCGCGAAGAACATCGGAAAAATACGTGACTATAATATCAGTGGCTTTTTTAAGTTTCGCCTGGAATACCGGACTCGTATCACTCATTTCCTGAGCAAAGTTGCCGATCGGACATCCTAAGATATAATTATTAGACCGAAAAGCATTATTGAACCATTTGTTCAGGTTTCGTATCCTTTCAAGAGGGGGAACAGATTTATCACCCAAATATTTAGAAAAGATTTTGTTATAAAACTCCATATAGTAATCGATGACAAGCAAGCCAAAATCTTCCTTACTCTTAAAATAATTATAGAATGAACCTTTTGGAATCCCTGTCTTATTGAGTATTTCCTGAACTCCTGTTTCATTGTAGCCCTTAAGATGCATGAGTTGGGCGCCAACGGCAATAAGTTCTTGTTTCTTATCTGTTTTCATAAATAATTAATCACCTTTGATACTGTATCAGTAAATAGACCGGTCTGATGGGTCATGTCAAGCGTTTTTACCTGTAACAATATTTTGCGAGTGATTCATTGAATTTGCAAGCGAGTAAACACCTTCAGGGGCTTTGGGGTTTTGCTCGCGAATATAGAATTCAGCAGCGAACGCATTCCTGTAGCGTGTTACAGAATAAGTGAGCGAATATATAATCATCATATTCCTTAAGAATCGAAGATTCTCCGTGGCTGGCCACGGAGAGCTTCAATTACAGGAAAACTGTTAGTTTGATATTAAATAGAAACCAACAGGCAACTTATTAATAGCATTAATGAATGGTAAATTTAACCATTATGTGTGTGATGTAATTATTTTGTTATTGTGATTATAAGAACTTTCTGCACGCTAAAAGTTCTGCGCTCTTTCGGAAGAAAAAATGCTTGACAAAATAAATAGACCGGTCTATTTTATGCATCATGAAAAGCAGATTTTTGTTTTTGTTAAAAAAGAACAATGAATAGACCACTGTTGAACAAGTCTGCATTTAAGCATTGAAAAGAACGGAGATAAGCCATGAATAATGAAGAGAAAGAAAAGATAAAAGAATTTGCGTTAAACCTTGGCGTAGAGGATGTTGGTTTCGGGTCAGTGTCCGATTATACAAGTCCTTTGTCACCAAAGGTCGAGACTATCTTTCCCAGGGCAAAGAGTATGGTCGTCCTGGCCTTCAAAGAGTTATCCAACTGCGAATGTGAAAATCCGAGGATTGCCATGGATGGCAGAATCGATTCCATGGAATTCGCCAGATCATGCGTCTATAAAGTTTCGCGTTTTATTGAAAAAAAGTTCGATACCAAAGCTATGTCCACACCATTGTCATATCCTTTAGACATGAAACCGGAAAAAAGGTTCGGCCTGGTGGCTGAATTCTCTCAACGACACGCGGCAGTCGCTGCCGGGTTGGGAAATTTTGGACGAAACAATCTTGTAATCCATCCACGATTAGGTCCACAGGTAATATTTTGCACAATTCTGACCGAACTTGAAATGACTCCTGATCCCCCGATCACTGAGGAGCTATGTATTCATTGCAATATCTGTGTCGAAAATTGCCCCGGAAGAGCACTCGACGAGGAGGGGAAAACCGACGAATTCAAATGCATGAAACATTCACAGCCATATTCTCTGGGACGGAACATCAGATTTTGGACAAAATTCATAGACAGTAATCCCGCCGAGCAAAAAAAATTGCTCCTCAGCCCGGAATATATGAACCTGTATCAGGCGGCGTTTATAGGTTTTGAATATCATTGTTTCAAGTGTTACGTGTCGTGCCCGATCGGCAAAAAAAAGGATGAACGTGCCGCTTGTTAAAAAAAAATATTAAAAAAGGAGCCTTTATGAAAACAAAAATTACCGAATTATTCGGGATTAAATATCCGGTTATCCTGCCCGGCATGAGCTGGATAAGCGTGCCGGAACTTGTTGCCGCGGTGTGCAACGCCGGAGGAATCGGTTATCTCGCCACCGGCCCTTTAAGCCCGGATAAAACAAGACAATCGATCAGACGAATAAGAGAGCTTACCGATAGGCCTTTCGGAGTGGGAGCCACTCTTTTAATGCCGGGAGCTTATGAAAATGCTCTGGCAGCCATTGAGGAAAAAGTTCCCGTTCTAAATATATCTCTTGGCAAGGGCGAGAATCTGATAAAAAAAGTACACGCGTACAACGGCAAAGTGATAAGCACAGTAACCACAGTTGAGCACGCGCTGGCGGCGGAAAAATCCGGGACAGACGCTCTGCAGGTAACAGGTTATGAAGCCGCGGCTCATGGAAGTCAGGTTACGACCATGGTTCTTGTCCCCGCGATAGTGGACGCGGTAAAAATACCCGTTGTAGCGATAGGTGGAATCGCTGACGGCAGAGGTATGGCCGCGGCTTTCGCTCTGGGAGCTGAAGGTGTGGGAATGGGCACAAGACTTTCCATTACGAAGGAAAGTCCTGTGCATGATTATACTAAGAAAAAGCAGTTGGAATGCGGGGCGGAAGACACCATATATTCCAATAGATTTGACGCTCTGTATTGCAGAATTTTAAAAACCCCTTCCGGCGAAAAGGCAATTAAGCAAGGCCGTAATATTCCCAAAGGCATTATTGCCTCGTTTGCAATTGCCAAATCATTGAATCTTTCCTGGATAAAACTGGCAACATCAATTTTATCCGGCCCTCAGGGCGAAAAAGCAGAAAAGTCTGACAATTCCGCGGCAAAAATAAATACCGGGTCAAAAGCAAACAAAAATAAATCATTGATCGGCGCAATGCTCAAAGGACCTAAGATGGGAATGAATCTGGCGCACATGGCTCAGGCTTATGAAACTATAAAGAAAGCAACCGAGAATGGTGACCTGGAAAAAGGCGTATATCTTTCCGGTCAGGTTCAGGGAATCATCCGCGACATTCCGACAGTGGCGGAGGTCATCAATCGAACCGTTGAAGAATTCATTAAAATTCAAAAAGATATGGCGTGCAAAATAACCTGAACACTATGGCGTGCTAATCTATACTTAAATAATTTATAATGCCGTTGAATTTTGAAGGATAACGAGGCGGCAAGGAGGAGGCTTGGGCAGGCGTATATCTAATACGTTGAGGAAGCCTACGACGATGCCAACAAAGTTAGCCTTTAAAATCCAACGGCATGGAGGGCTTCATCGTGGCTATATACCTCCTGCAAAGATCGCGATAAACTTCAATGCCTTCTTTGGCCATCGCCTTCTGGACATCGGTAACATCATGAGTGATTTTTGCCGGGTTGCCCGCAACGATTTTACCGGAGGGAATTAGCATTCCTTTGGATACAATCGATCCCACGGAAACAAAAACGTCCTCTTCACATACCACATTAAAAAGTAAAATGGCGCCTATACCGATCACGCATCTGGATTTGATGTGCACATCATGAAGAATTACTCCATGAGCAATAGTAACATCTTCTTCAATGATCACCTTGGAACCGGGATAAACATGAATAACAGCATTATCCTGAACATTGGAGTGATTGCCGATAAAAACCGGCCCAAAATCAGCGCGAATGGAAACACCGGGAGCGATTAAGCATTCATGACCGATTTCTATGTCACCTGTTAAAACGGCATGAGGATGGACAAAAGAATCATCCGGCACCCGCGGTCTTTTGCCATCAAATTCATAGAGCGCCATAACGATTTCCTTCCGGATAATTATTGATCAAGAGAAATACTGACCGATCCGCCTCTGCCTAAAATATCATGCAGATGCACATATCCCTTGAGTTCCTTATTCCCATTCACCACGGCAAAAGAGGTTATTTCGTCTTTTTGCATCAGTTCCATGGCTTGGGCCAGAAAAATATTTTCATTGATCGTCTTGGGATCGCGGGTCATTATATCGTTTATAATTTTCCCTTTAAAAGATATTCCCTTGCTGATCATGCGGCGCACATCGCCGTCAGTTAAAATTCCCAGCAATTTATTTTTCTTATCGGTGATTAAAACAAATCCGACATTTTTACGATTAATTTCTTCAATCGCTTTTTGGGCTGAAGCTCCGGTAAGCACTTTGGGAATTTTTTTCCCGACAATCATGGCATCTCCCACCGTTTCTCTTAATCTGACGCCCAGATTTCCCCCCGGATGAAATTTGTAGAAATCTTTTTCTTTAAATTGTTTCTCAGCCAGCAGGGCAATAGCCAGAGCGTCGCCAATCGCCAAAGTAGCTGTGGAACTGGAAGTAGGGACAAGACCGAAGGGACAGGCTTCTTTTTCCACGGAAACGTCAATAACAATGTCGCTTGCCTGAGCGAGAGTCGACGATAATCCGCCTGTAAAAGCGATGACGGGAGCGCCAATATAACGAACTGAATTTATGACGGGTATAAGTTCTCTGGTTTCACCGCTGTTGGAAATGGCCAGCAATATGTCTTCTTTAGTGACAATTCCCAAATCTCCATGAAGGCCTTCAACAGGATGGAGAAAAAGAGCCGGTGTCCCCGTACTGGTTAAAGTGGCTACAATCTTTCGTCCGATTAAGCCGGATTTACCGATTCCCGTAATAATCACCCTGCCCTTGGATTTGCAGATCAAGTTCACGGCGCGGGAAAAGTTACTGTCGATTTTATCAATCAACTGCATAATACTCTGCGCTTCTATTCTTAATACATCCTTGGCCCGCTTAATTATATTTTGTTTTTTTATCATTTATTCTGCCTTTTACATATATTGTGACTTTTAATATTTTTCCAACCGGATAAATTGAAACTAGCAAAAAATATCAGACAAAACAAGAATCAATTATAGTTTATACTTTGAGACTATCGCTTTTTTATCAAATTTACGCATTAGCATGTATTTGGGGCACACCAAAGCTGTTTAAAAGCTTGTCCCGTACTTGATACGGGATGCTCAGGTGCGAGGTGCGCAAAAACCGAATTGCGAAGCGTATATGGATACAGGTTGAGCCGTGCGGTTTGCAACGCAACACAGCAGATGGGCGTTTTGTATAAGCCTTTCGGCTTTTACCGGCAAGAAATATTTTTTTCATCGTTGCGCTCCCTTGCCCGAATGCGCTCCAGGTCAACAGCCACTCCGCAGGTGCTTATTGACCTGGCGTAAGGTATCTGCTAAAGCATATTTGCAGTAAATCTATAGGATTGTAATATGAAGGCAATTTTCATTTCCGATGCTCATTTAAGGAAATCCAGTGACGCAAGATACAAGAAACTGATAAATTTTTTTAATATTATTAAAGAAGGAAATGTCCATACTCTGGTCAATCCTGATGGGACCGGCACAAAACCGGATTATATTGATGATCTTTATTTTGCCGGCGATTTGTTTGATTTCTGGTTTTGCCGCAAAGAAAAAATTCATCCGGAATTTAAACCGGTAATCAATAAATTAATTGAATTGCAAAAAGCGGGAATCCGCATCCATCTGGGCGAAGGAAACCATGATTTCTTCATGGGAGAATACTTTCGCGATGTTTTGGGAATGGAAGTGTTCGAAGAAATGGAGGATTCAAGGCTGGATAATTCGCGTATCCTGATTGCTCACGGCGACACCGCGGACGGAACTAATATTAGATACATTCTGCTTCGTAAATTTTTACGCAGTCGGGCTTTTTATAATTTTCAACGCTTTGTTCCGGCGTCAATCCGCTGGACATTAGCCGGACTTACTTCCACGGTAAGCAAAGAAATGACTATGGAGGACGGCGACGCGCTGGTAAAAAAACTGGCCTCTTTCGCCTTAACAAAATTTCAGGAAGGTTATGACGCTGTTATTCTCGGACATAGTCATGTGCCCAGTTTAAACCATTATACTATCGCGGGCAAGAAAAGAACTTTTATTACACTGGGTGACTGGATCAATCATTATTCTTTTTTATACTATGAGGATGATAATTTTTTTCTCCGGTATTACCGGCAGTAATTTTTTAGAACCCTGTACAGATGTTTTAACATTAATTATTAGTGAGGATTTACTTATGAACTTTGGAGGATTTTATCCGGCGCATTCACTGCGCGATGCTTTATTCGTGGTCGTTCCCGTTCCATACGACCTGACTTCCACTTATCAGCCCGGAAGCCGAAGAGGACCTATAGCCATCATCGAGGCCTCGACCAATATGGAACTCTATGATGAAGAATTAAAGAAGGAAACATATTTAGCCGGAATTCATACGACCCCGCCGGTCACTATTGATGCCCGAGGACCCAAAAACATGATTAACGTTGTGCGTAAAAAAATTTCCAAAATCACCGCCGCGAATAAAATACCTGTCATGCTGGGTGGAGAACACAGCATAACCTTCGGCGCTATGCAGGCGCTTAAAGAAAAATATCCCAAACTTTCCGTTCTGCAATTGGACGCCCATGCCGATTTACGGGTAAGCTATCAGGAAAGCGCATACAGCCACGCTTCCGTGGCCAGAAGAATTTCGGAGATATGCCCGTTAACTCAGGTGGGTATCAGAAGCATGAGCAAAGAAGAAGCTGATTTTTTACCGCAAAGCAAGGTTAAATCCTATAGCGCCGATTTTGTTTTAAAAAACAAAGACTGGTGTGAAAAAATTTGTAAAAATTTAAAAGGCGATCTATTTGTAACTATCGATCTGGATGTTTTTGATCCTTCCATAATGCCTTCAACCGGCACGCCGGAACCAGGCGGTCTGTATTGGAGGGATGTCTTACACTTACTGAAATCGGTTTCAAAGTCATGTAAAATTCGCGGTTTTGATGTAGTGGAACTGGCGCCGATTTCCGGCATCGTTGCTCCTGATTTCATGGCGGCTAAACTTATTTACCGTTTCATGGGCTACCTAACAAAACAGGAACTTGCTGCCAGACAGACTTCAAGCCACAAATAAATACCGTATTGAAGGCTTTACGAAAAGAACTCCTTGACAAATATCGGAGATAATGGTGTAAAGTCACCTGTTTTTCATATCGCGGGGTGGAGCAGTCCGGTAGCTCGTTGGGCTCATAACCCAAAGGTCAGAGGTTCGAATCCTCTCCCCGCTACCAAGTAAATACAAGGGGTTAGCTGATACAGCTAATTCCTTTTTTACATTTTGCAGGGTTTTTTCTAATGGATTTCTAACGGAATTGAAAAAATCTTTATCATTAAATAAATGACCATAACTCTAGAGTAATCTTCACGCCTGCATATCCCGCTTGATTTGAAATGTATTTGATATTTTACCCTGCTTGAATTCTCATTGCATCATTAAATTCGGTATTTATTTCCCTTTTTCAAGCTTTGCTAATAATCGCTTCTGGCGCCTTACGGCCAGTTCTTTGATGAACCTTTCAGTGATGAACTTTCGTTTAGTTATTTTCGCGCGATTCTTGATAATGTCCATTTCGTTACTGTCCAGATTTGTGTTGAGCACCCAAAAATAGTATCTCTTTTTGCATTCCACGCCTTGCAGTTTCAAATAATTGAAGGGATAAATAAGAATCATGATTTTATCACTTTCGTAAACTTTACCTAATATACTCACGGCATCTTGAATAATTGACCACGGCAGGGTATCATCAATAACGATGACCTTGATGCTGTTTACAAGTTCGGACATGTTGACGCCAAGATCTGAAATATCAACAATCACCGCCGCCTTGATCCGGTCATTTTGCCTGATGGAAAACACCTTGCTTTCACGCTTAAGACCTATTTTATTATACATGCTTGCTATGTTATTATGACTATTTTCCCCCGGCGTTTGCGAAACATTGCCGGCCAATTCGTCGTTTTCTGATGCGCGGCATTCCAAGGCATAGGCATCCAGCATCATTCCTCCGCCCAGATTATTATAGTAATCCCTCATTAGATTTAAATCGTCTTTTGAATATTTTTCTATACTCCAACCGTCCGGCAGGGTTTTTATTTTAGCTTCCACGGACATTGACATATACCCGAAGAGATCCATGGAACATATTTCGCGACGGTTAAAAACCTGGCAGACGCCGCCAAAATAATAATCGGAAAATTTGTTTTCAGGCCGGTAATAACAAAAATTATAGCGCATGGTTTTTGAAGATACAGGCAGACGGTAGAGGCAATCAAGATAGTTCACAAAATGATTGAGGGTCTTCAGTCCCGTGCGCACTCCCCGCATGGGAATAGCGGCCAGGTGATGAATAATCCAGGAATCTTCATAGGCCTTGAGCATGGACATGTGGGCATAGACCTGGCCTTGATCCTGATAGGTCAGATGCGTAAAGATATCCTGGCCTTCCTCATAGAGTTTGCGGTAGGTTTCTTTGAGCGCTTCTGTGTACGGGCTGATGATACCGTACTTGTCAGGATAGATGAATCCCGAACCAAAAAAGAGTTTCCAGAGGGAATCCATATTTACCTTGCCGGTTACATTGACATGCGGATCATCAGCCTTGCTTACAGCATCGAAGAGGCGACGCTGATCATGCAAAGGCATATCCAGAATATAAAAACCATATTTTACTAAATCTTTCTTTAGTTTATGCCGGTAGATCACCTGGGCCGAGCATTTTAGATTAGTAATCATGCCGGAAAATTGCAAAGTCATATTAGAAATGACCATACCCGGGCAGAGAAGCGATTCCTCATTCTGAACCGTTACCGCAAAACCGGAAGCCGAAATATCGTCAATCTTGTTTTGGACGGCAATACCACAGAGGGGGTGGATAAAGTCAATAACCGGCGGCGGCATTATTCTTACCCTTTCATTGGCATATTTACGCCATGCTAAAACAGGGCGATTATTATGGACAGGCTTAAGAATAATATATGATCCTTCCTTGTCACTGCGCACCATCCGGCATTCGCCCATGAAATGGGTTTGGTTGTCTTGGCTCAGCTTTAAAAATAATGGATTAGCGGGATTGAGGTCGGCTGGTGCGTTCAGACAGACCCTTAAATCCTGGGGATTGATGTCTTCCAGAAACCCTTGCACATTAAGTAGTCCCTGAACGATCTCCGCCGTAACGCCTTCACACGTATGACGCATAGCTTGGCGCATACTATACGAATGCGCCATTTCGGGCAGTCTGAGCACAAGCGATTCCTGACTTATAGATTGCAGGTCAACCGGAAACACTATCAACGACTTGCGGTTATCAATCACAAGATTCAAGGGGATATGGCGAACCAGATCAAAAGAACCGGGTTCAATAAAACGGATTCTGACTTCATCATCCAGGTAAGGCCCCAGCTCTCCCTGCTGGAAAAACTCTTCATGGGTGATTTTATCCTGAATATGAATGGAAACCTGTTCATTGGTAAAATGCAGATGATTGATAAGATTTATAATATTTTTTTTATTAACCTTGGGCACAGTGGCTATGGCCGAGACCACTATACGCGGATCTATCTTCTTCAAGGGAAGTTCATCTTTGAGTGTCTGAGTATTATCTTGACCGGAATTTTTGCGATTATGATTCGTCACCGTTTGGTATGCCAACTGAAGCGGACGCAGAATGGAGGAGTATCCCGTATCTGCTGTGGATATATTGTCACGGCTTGTTTGTATGGAATTATTCCGGCTGCTTCCGAAAATATTCGCGTAATCTTCTTCAGATTGCCAAACGTTTTTCAAAAGTTTTAACAACCGCGGGGGGGGGGGTCGTTTGATTACATTTTGCTGCCCATCATGTCCGAAATTTTGAAAAAACTTCATAATGAACCTCGCTCATGTAAAAACTTCTACATCATTGTTCTATTCCGTAAAAACTCCCGGGAGTTTTTATTTTGTTTTTCCTGTCCGTTTGCGCAAAGGTTTCCTCCCCTTGCAAAGGATAAGCGGTGAATAGGTAAAGCGACGCGGATCGCGGAAGAAAGTTTTAAAATCCGTTAAGAATTTTTCGCTGCCGCCCGGATAGGTCTGGAAAATATCCGGGGCTTTCTGGGCACCGATTTCAAGCTTTTTCGTCCAATTGAATTCGTCAGCATCTTGAAGTTTTCCGTATATGAGATGATGAGGCATAATGTTGATATTGATATCCTCAAAGCCCAAATCATACAAATGGGCGTAGAACTTACGTCCGGCATAAACATCAAAGTTATAGCTGTCCTGCACGTGAAGCATGGCTTTTATGAGAACGGCCTCCATCATGGGCGGCATTTCCCAATGACTCAGACAGTTATGGTCAAGATCGAGTAAACATATACAGCCGCCGGGCTTCAGATTGGCGCTGACATTCTTAATAATGTCGATAGCTTCATTGCGATAATATTCCAATACAAAGCGCATCCATATAAAATCGAATTGTCCCAAGTCTTTCATGGGTCGGCGAGCGTCTCTGACTTGAAAGTCTATCCCGGGTTTTCCGCTGTAAAATGATCGCGCATACCGGATACGATTTTCGGCAATATCCACCCCTACAGCTTCACCATCAGGCTGAATCAAATTATGCAGCAGTGACGTTGTTTTGCCTGGACCGCAACCCACATCCAATACCCTCGCACCAGGGCAAATTCCAAACCACAAGGCCTGTTCCTTTACGGCATTCGGATCTGTTTTGATATCAAGACGCTTTTCCTCTTCATCGCTCTCCATTAAATAGTCTTGTGATTTTATTTTCGTCTGCCCCCCCAAAAAGAATTTTAAACGATGTTTTGCCCGTCAGTTAGGTAAAATATTTTTTTTAGTATAAAAATTTATAAACGCATCTACTATCTCACGGCTGAAATGCACGTCACATTCCCTGCGCAGCATTTTAAATGCTTCGGCAATGGGCATAGGATCGTGATAGAGACGTTTGGCTGTGATTGCCTCAAAGAAATCGGCAACCGCGATTATGCGCGAACCGATTGGAATATCCATTCCCTTTAACCCGCGAGGATATCCGCTTCCATCGAGTTTTTCATGATGCGCCTCGGCAATCTGAGGAATTTGGCTGTATGAACCCTGAAAGTCAATCTGTTCGAGAATGCTTCTCGTTTTAACAGTATGGGTTTTGATCACCTCATATTCATCTTCGGTCAAAGTTCCCTCTTTTTTCAGCAGAGCGTCGGAAATTCCTATTTTGCCGTAATCATGCAGCGACGCGGCAACACCCACAATTTCAGCATAAGCAGGAGGTATATTCATTTCCTGACATATCCCTAACGCATACTCCGTCACTTTTTCGGAATGGCCCGCGGTAAATGGATCGCGCGCATCAATGCTTGCGGCCAGTGTCTTCAATATTGAGCTAAACTGATTGGTGCGCGCGTCATGCAATTCGGCGTTTCGTATGCTCACGCCGAGAACCGAGGCAACTCCCATGAGCAGACGAAGATCGCTTTCGACAAGTATCGTATGCGTTTTGCAGTTATCCACAGTCACTATGCCGACCGATTTATTATCGGAAATGATGGGACAGCAAATAAACGAATGAGATCCCATATCTTTCAGAAACTGCAGGCTTTTCTGTGAAAGCCGGTCGCTAATGATGCCAATATCGTTGATAAGATACGGTTTCTGTTCTATAAATGACCTGACGAACACACCCTTCGATTCCGGATTGGTGAGATTGAATTCTGTCCTCTGTAAAATAGAAAAATGCTTTTCGCTGTATCCAAAACCCGCCTTAAAAATCAGACGCGATTTTTCTTTATTGGCAAAAAAAATGACGCATCGTTCATAGTTCAGCCTGTTTTGCATTATTCGGGTAACATTTTTAAGAACATCATCTATATTTATATATCCACTGATAGCCTGACCGATTTCATTGACCAGCAGGGTATTATTATAATTAATGTCCATCTTTTGAATAAGGTCATCACATAAGTGTTCAAGATTAAGAATGCTGCTTCTGAGCTCCATTTTTGTCTGCCTGTCACTGAAATAACTGATAAGAAAAAGGGCAAGGATTAATACCGGTGAATAATGCAGAAAGTCATGAATCGGAAAGAAAGCTATCCATGTTGCGCTGATGATTGCCACCAGAAAGGCAAACATGTTTCTGGTCCGTATCAACAGCGACGAAAAATTGCTTTTCCATGATATTGAATAACGGCAGGACTTTCCACCTTTGAATATACATTCAGTATGATCGATTTTGGGAATTGCGTTGTTAAATAGTTGGCATATTGCTTCAAATTGGCCTATTCTGTTATCACATTGAAATGGTTTCTCGTGAACACCTTCTTTGGGCGTAACCACAATTTCAATATTTTTTGAATTTATCCTTTTTGCTTCATACGTCGCGGATCGTGTAAATTGATTGGCCACTTTGCTGATCAGTATATATACATCGGCGGGGCTTACCATTCCAAGAATGTATTGTCGCATAACACCGATGGATTCAGTAGAGGCCGCATATCGCCCGGCTTCCCTGGCGACTCCTTCCGAACCGGTTAATTCCATGAGCTTTTCGTGAAACAGGTTAACCTGCTCCTGGGTGAACCAGTGATTCTGATCCGCAACCTCGTATGGTTCTATATGCGAGTAACGATAAACTTCATCAATATTTATATGTTCGTAACATTTCTTTATATATTTGATATAAGTATTGATAATACGGCTGTTATAAAGAAGTTTTGAATCCAAAAACCCATACCCCAATAAGCTTTTAAGAAATATCTCTTAAAAAAATTTGTATATATTATCACAAAATGTGCATTAATAAGAATTTTCTTTTTGTGCTGGAATTATATAGAAAAGTACTTTATCTGTCAATGAAATACAGGCAGACTAAATTATTTTACCGCACACGGAGCGTCCATTCGAATGGACGCCTTGGACTGCCCCCAGCAATAGTGCCACTGTAAATTAGAGTTTTTCAGCAAAAACATCTTCTTTTTGTGCAAATTCCTTCCTTTAAAGGGATCTACTCCGGATTTAATATATACTGCCAGTAATTATATTAAAGAACGACTTTATTCCTCTCCAACTTATCAATTAAGATCATTTAGAACATTATTAAATATAAAAAAATTACAAATTGGCTTGCTATCTATAAAATTAATCAAGGATATAAGAAAGGTTGGAAACATTCTCATTATTATTCAAAATACCCTTCAGATCTTCCAAAGAATTGATCTTGAACAATATGCTCCAGGAACTGCTTTTTCCATTTGAAATGTTATGTGAATTGGGGGGGGGGGAAGAAAGCAAGTATTTTAAACAAACATGTTTAGGCAGGATAAAGCAAACCAAACTTTTGTTTACGCGAGATATAATCCGCCAGTTTTCTGATTACGTCACTGGGCGGAGTGAAAAATTCTACGCCCGCCTCCGTCTCCAAGCGCTCACCATTATAGATGACTTTATTCCACTTTACTCTTCCGAGGACGGTTATTATTTTGTGCAGAATTTTTAATTTCATTTCTATCCTAATGAGAGTATCAACGGGTAAAAAAATATTGGCCTTGATTTTGGCACCTGACACAGAGATATCCTTACTGTGATTGTAAAAGGTTTTTTCTTTAAGAGGTTTTTTGTCTGAGGAGACAACAGTTACGGCGATCTCATTCTTAACTTTTAATCTTCTCGTCATTCTTTTTTCTTTCATAACGATCCATTTCTTTTTTTGACTTACCCCAAACATTTTTATCGTATATTAAATTAGAATTCTTTTTGAATTATTATCTTTTGTAATTAAGCATAAATTTAAAATTTTGGCAAATATTGACTTCAGGTCAATATTTTTGTTTTCCTGATTTAGACACTCGATACAACATTCCTAATGATAATAATAAAATACGTAGAATTATAATTTAATATGTGTAAATGTTTTTGGCAGGTCAGTGAAAATAACAGTGATATGGTGAAAACCCCCTTTACTCTTGTTAATGAGCTTTTTATTCATTTTGCCAAACAGGTTTCTAACAGTTATTGATAATTGATTTTACAGATAAATTCAATATTTTTAAAAAATAATGATGTAATTATTATATATGGCGTATATATTGCGTGATTAAGGTTTTAGGTTAATAGGTTTTTAGCTTAAACAAAGGGAATTAATAGCAGAATTTAAGAGTTTCTAGACAGCCTGTCAGGGTTGTGTTGCCGATAAGCCGCGCATAACCGATTGTTCAACAGCAATGGTATCAGCAATGTTTGTTCCATCAATTACTGTAACCATTAACGTCACTGACGGGATTACACTTACAGGAACTATGGCAATTCATTCCGCAGGCACTTCGACATATAGGATTGTATGTGGTGATATTATAAGCACCATAGTTAAATTAAGGGACTTGTAATAATCTCCGTCAGAGGTAAATATTTTTAGATATTTTTCCCAAACTTCGGTGTTGCCTATGTCTTCTTCCTTTTTATCTCACAACAATTGTTACCATCGACGAATATCCGCCATTTCAATCTGTCAGCGCAATTCGCGCCTTTCATTTTGTGGCGATGATTATCTTGACAGACAAGATCATATTCCCTATAATTTTTTAAAGAAAAGAAAGTTCTTATCAATCGAATCCGGTGTTGTAGATGGTTGTAGATTCGACTTATCTTTTATCTTACGAAAAGCTGACACAATGCGGAGCGGTTGGAATTATAAAAGGCGGGATGCTGCCGGCGGATCGGCATGTCGAAACCGATTTGTACCCGGCCGGTTATTTTGCTAAAGTTGTTGTGATAACATGTTAATAAAGAATATGAAGAATAGGCTGTTTAAAAAGCGGTGTGGTGATGAAAGTCCGTGACAGTATTGTAGATGATACCAAAAAATTGTTCGCCTATCTTTTACTGGCGGGTAAAAATGTGTCTTTGTATCCTAAAGGCCACAGTATCAGTATTAATTCCATCAAGCAGTTTCACGAAACGCTGGAAGCTTTCATTCGCCAATATGGTGATGCAAAAATTGATTTTGAAAGGGATCGCGTAAGTTGTCAGAGTATAGAGGTTCATACCGGACCATCCGAAGAAGGAACGCTGCCTTTCACACTTTTTCGGGACGGCATTCGATGGCTGGAATTCACTGAAGGAATAGAACTGGAAGAAATCAGGGAAGTGTTATCCCTTATCAACAGATACTCTGTATTGACAACGGAACCGGAAGGAGACATCGTAACGGCCTTCTGGGAATCCCATTTTGATCATATACTATATAAAGCCGACGATTTTCTTTCAGGACAAGCGGGGGATCAGGATGAATTTTTTACAGAACATGCGGCCGATCAGATTGAGATCCTGTCCAAATCGGACACAATCCCCCCCTCAACAGAAACCGTAACCGTTCCCGAAACCAAAGACAAACCGGAGTCATCTGGCAGCCCAGCCATTGATACGGCATCATCCGGCGTCATCACGCTTGATCGGACATCTTTTGTGCTGACACCCAAGGAACAAATCGAATTGCAGGAAATGGTCTCCCGTGAGGAAAAATCATCTACCACGGAACATCTGAATATGTTGCTGGACATGTTTCTGCAGCATCAGGAAGAGAAAGACTTTAATATTGTCATGGAAGTCCTGCTGGAGGAATTTGAAGTCACTTTTGCCCTCCATGATTTTGACGCCACCCTTATCATCCTCGATGGGGTGCGCAAGATTCTGGATAGCGGACGACTGCGCGAGCCCTGGGAAAAACCGTTGATCGAATCCTTCTATAAGGACATCTCTTCTGATTCCAAATGTCTGAAACCTTTGGATAAGATTTGGAGCAACTTGAATGTTCAGCAGATGGAAACTCTCAAACGAATTTTTCAGCACCTTAGTCCAGGATCAGTCGAAACTCTTATGCATCTCCTGATCTTAGGACAGCCGTCGCAATTAGAACAAATAACAGAGGATACCATTGTTTCCCTTCTCAATAAGGATATGACTTGTCTGGACGATCTGATCAAAAATCCGGATAATAGAATATCCGAAAAGCTTGTTCATGTTCTGTCCAGACTGGAGGGGGATAAACCATTAAAATATCTGATGAAACTGGCCAGACATTCATCGGCATCAGTAAGGCGTTTGGCGATCAAGGCGATTGGAAAAGCGCACGGCGATCAGATATCGGCAATATTTGAGTTCATCGAAGACCCGGACGCCTCAGTGCGCCGGCTGATTCTGGCACAAATGAGCCAATCCAGAAACGAGGTCGCTGAAGATCTTCTGATGCAATATCTTCAGAGCAAGAAATTCAGCGCCGTACAAATAGAGCACCTTATGGAGTGTTTCATAACACTGGGGAAATGCGGATCGCTGCGGTCCGTTCCCTTCCTTGGTAAGATCCTGCTGCACCGAAAGTGGCTTGCCGGATTTAAGAAATCTGCGCATCGTGAAGGTGCAGCGCTTGCGCTGGTTGCTTTAAAAATACCGGAAGCGCAGCAAATTATCGAGGCGGCTGGGAGAAGCTTTCATCCCGGCCTCCGCAGGATCGCGCGAAAAGCAGGAAAAGAATTTTTCCAGAAATATAAAGGAGAACAATAATCATGTCTGAAAAAAAGACGCTTGCGGAGCGATTGGGGCATGATTTTCTGAGAGCTCTGTATCTCATGGTTAATACCGTTCGCATGTACGATGATAACAATCAACTCGTCCAAACGTGTGTCAGCTCATTTCAGAACATACTCAACGAACTGACTGCCAGTGGAGACATCACCCTCCTTCTTTACAGGAGCCGCTTTCATCTCGGAGGAGAAAAACTGCGATATCGCAGAGACGCAGCAGTTGTAACTTATAACATGGTGGAGTTTTTTTCGAATCGAGGCATCGGCAGTGTAACTTTTTTAAAGTCGTCACGCGATCTTTCGCCTGAAAATATCATAACGTTTTCACGTCTGTTCAATGATGCAAGAAGACATGATGATGCCTATCATTGGCTGGAACAAAAGCTGCTGGAAAAGAATTGTTCGTGGGCCGAGGTCGAACAGGCGACGCCGGACGCAATAGCCGGCGGCGAAAGCCCGGAAGAGAAACGTTATGAAAATGCGCGGAAAAATTATTTTCTAGCGATCGAAGCTGTAAAAGAGGTAGCAAATAAAGTGTCCCAGGGAATGGTAGGGATACGCAAGATAAGACGCGTTGCTCAGAATATCGTGGACATGATTAAGGATGATCCGACCTTGATGATCGGGTTAGCAACCCTCGAGGAATATGATGATTACATATTTGCCCATTCAGTCAATGTCGCTCTTTTAGCGGCCTGCCTGGGAAGGCATATAGAATTATCGGATACTTCCCTTGAGCATTTGACCATTTGCGGTCTTTTTCATGACCTGGGAAAGGTAGACGTGCCCAAGGAGATTATCTTCAAGCACGGAGATCTGAGCGACGGAGAATGGGATTTGCTGAAGGCGCACCCTGTCATGGGTGTCAGAAAAATTCTCATGTTGAAAGCAACCCCCTCTTTGAGATCGAGAATTATCCTCGGTCCATTTGAGCACCATCTGAATATTGATATGACCGGTTATCCCCGAACTATGTTTACCGGCCATTTGAGTCTTACGGGAAAGATTATTCATATAGCAGACGTCTATGAAGCGATGACTCATGAGAGGGCATACCGGCCAAAGCCTTTCACGTCTGACGAAGTACTGAGAAAGATGTGGGAGGAAGCGGGGAAACGTTTTGATAAAATTCTTTTAAAGCGATTTATTCACATGATGGGTACTTATCCAATCGGTTCCGTTGTAGAACTTAGCGACGGAACCATCGGTCTGGTGATGGATTATCCCGAAGAAACTGAACGCAGCCTGCCGCTTGTTTTGCTTCTTAAGGATGACGGCAAAGGTGCTTTGCAACGCGGAGAGATGGTTTATCTGGCGGACCAGAACATAAAGAACAGTTCGGACCGTTTAAACATTGTCCGGGGGATTCCGTCGGCTCAATTTAATATCCATCCCGCACAGTATTTCTTGCATTTGAAGTAAAATTACTGATGAAATATTTTAAATGCTGATTTTCAAAATAAGCTTATTCATTATGACGATATACTCACAGCAGATTTTAAAAAATTTTGTTTTAGAACATTCGCCGGACAAATTAAAAGAAAATATTTTTAATTAAATTTTCTTAATAATTATGATAGTAGAATTCAAGTATGTAAAATTATGAATGGAGGCTATTATGCAAAAAATCATTATTTCTATACTTTTACTCTTAGCATTTATTTGTTCCTGTTCAAAATCGAATGAAAAATCAGAGGATTTGATTAGCGAGGCAAACCTTTTATGGGATGGAAAACAATATACAGAGCCCCAGAAGGCGATTGAATATCTGAGCAAAGCTATTAAATTGCAGCCGAATTATGTGGAAGCATACAATCAGAGGGGCGCTGCCTACAAGAACCTTGGTCAGAATCAGCTGGCCATTGATGATTTTAGTACAGCCATACGTCTTCAGCCAAATTTCGTTTTAGCCTATAATAATCGTGCATCCATTTACTATAACATTGGTCAATATAAGCAAGCTATTGATGATTGTAATGAAGCCATTCGTTTAAAACCTGATTATGCCGAAGCATACAACAACAGGGGAATTAATTACAACAAGCTGAAAAATTATAAGCTGGCTATCGAAGACTTTAACAAGGCCATCAAACTGGAGCCCAATAATGCTAATGCCTATAACAATCGGGGACTTGCTTATTTCTTGCAGGACAACAATAAATCCGGTTGCAGTGATGTGCAAAAAGCTTGCGCATTGGGATTCTGCAAATCGCTGGAATTGATTAAAAGCCGTGGATACTGCCGCTGATTCGGGGTTTTACTGATTGCCGGAAACAATTAACGTATTTTTTATCCGTATTATATTGATGAGCGAAATTCTTATCCCTATAGAGCGTTTATCAATTTAATAAAGGACACAATGCTAAGTACTTTTAAACAACCGCCAATTATTAAAGATTTAGGCGTCAAGCACTACAAAGCTTATTGTTCCCTGAATAGACTCGCTTTAGGCGTGGACAACATTCATTTGGATGTCCATATCAGCCCTCAGGTATACAGCTCTTTAAAAAAGACAACGTTTCTTTTAATGGTAAAAAACAGCGGAACGGAAATTTTTTTTAAAGACTATAAAAGAGAATTTTGTGAAATTGAAAAGGATGCTTTAAAACGCATTTTAAATGATATTCTGCTTGACGGGATCAACAAAGCCAAAGCCGCCTCTGAGGTTCAGATTGATTTTCTGGCGCAAATAGCTATTGTAAAATTGTTTTTGGAGGAAATAAGATCCCAATACAAAATTATGGTAGCGCAGATCGAACCTCTGGTTAAAATTTATCAACTATCTGCAAAACATGATCAGAGTGATGTTTTCCTGATTAAAGAAAAGCTATCAAAAACAAAGCTTCATTATAATCAAATTATTCGCCTTGTGGGAAAGGAACTGTTTGAATTACTGGCTGATGTTAATACAAGAAAATTAAGGGAGATGAGAGAGACTCATTTCCTCCCCCATGATATTCTGCCAAGTCATTATCTTTCAAACCCTGTATTCCATACCAATAATCCCAATGATGATTTTTTTCTTATTGAAGAATACGTGCTCATGGGACAGAGATCCGAAGATATTGATAACTACCAGAGTATCCGACTGATCATATATGAATTGCTTAGCCAAATTGATTTGAAAAGCGAATATTCCAGGGATGATAATGAGGACGCGGGTGAAAGAAAGCTTCAGGAAATTAATGGTATTTCTGATGCTGAAAATTACGTGTTCGATTCATTACTAATGAATCCTGATAACATTGACCGGATGTTTGACTATTTCGATTCGCAAGAACAATACGAAAAAGCAAAAAAGCAGAAAGAAGCAAAAGATGTTCTGGAAAAGATAAAAAAACGAATAGAAGCTCAGCAATATCTACTTAATCTTTTTTACCG
>JBEKJX010000010.1:0-23062 GCA_050011015.1 Smithella sp. | reverse complement strand
CCGTATGTTGCTGATTCTGGGAGCTGTGGTTTACGCCGCGTTCGGTATTCTGGACGCGCTTTTGATGCCGGAACAAATGTTTTCTACATGGCTTATTCGTCTTATTGTTGTCGGTCCCGTGCTTTTCGTATTATTATTGATATCTTCTTCCGTTTTTTTTAAAAGATATATGCAGCCTGTTCTGGCTGTTGTTTACATTCTGGTTGGAGCGGGTATTGTCTGCATGATTGTTATTGCCCCGGCGCAGGTGAGTTATTTCTACTATGCCGGTCTGATTCTTGTTTTTATGTGGGGCTATACTCTCATCCGACTCTTTTTCGTTTGGGCTTCATTTGCCGGATGGGTACAGGTTATTCTGTATGATATCGCAGCTATCTGGATAAATCCGGCGCCCATTGCCGTTTTTATCAACAGCAATTTTTTCTTCATTGGTGCGAACGCGTTAGGAATGATGGCTTGTTATGCCATTGAATTCTATTCCCGGCGAGATTTTTTCATGAAGCAGCAGTTGGAGATTGAGCGGGAAAATATCAATAAAATAAATCAGGAATTGGAAGATCGGGTCATAAAGCGGACAGAGGATTATCAAGTTGTTAATGAAGCGCTGGAACAGGAAATCGCCGAACATAAAAGAGTAGAAGAAGAACTTCATCAAACGCTTGAGAGCCTCAAAAAGTCAGTAGGCGCAACCATCAATGTCATGGTATCCGCTTTAGAGGCCAGGGATCCCTACACGGCGGGTCACCAGCTCCGGGCCGCGAATCTGGCTTGTGCCATTGCCACGGAGATGGGATTATCTCAGGATAAAATTGACGGAATTCGCATGGCAGGTTCGATCCATGACATCGGGAAATTATCCATACCTTCGGAGATATTGGCCAAACCTACAAAATTGACAAGTATAGAATATTCATTGATTAAAGAACACTCCCGAAGCGGATATGAGATGTTAAAGAATGTGGAATCTCCCTGGCCGCTGGCAAAAGTTATTAGTCAGCATCATGAACGGATGGATGGTTCCGGCTATCCGGAAAAAATTAAAGGGGATGAAATTCTAATTGAAGCCCGCATTCTGGCTGTTTCCGATGTCGTGGAATCCATGGCTTCCCACCGTCCCTATCGTCCGGCCCTGGGTATTGAAGCCGCCCTGGAAGAAATCGAGAAGAATAAAGGGATTCTTTATGATGATGCCGTCGCGGAAACCTGCCTGAGATTATTTCGCGAGAAAAACTACCAGCTCCCTTGAAATGTTGAAGCAAATAAAATACTGCCTGATAAAATGATAAATGACGGAAGAAATGATGACTATGATAAATGAGAAATCCGTCAACATCTCTGATTGGTGTAATGATTTAAATCAATACGATGCCGCAAATTTTCGCCAACATGTCGACAAATTCCTTTAGAATTGGGATTATATGTTTCGGGAAAGGATATATTCGGCAACTGCATTTAAGTGATCTTTTTCGGGACAGTCGCTGAAAATACTCAGTTGTGATTTGGCTTCGCTGATGTATCCGGCCGCGACTTTGAGAGAAGAATCAATTCCGTTATATTTTTGAATTAAACTCAGAATCTCCCCCGCCGCTTTCCGTGAGCCTTTTTTACGGGTTATTATTTCTTTGATTTTGTATTTTTCTTCTTCCGAGCTTTGTTTGAGGGCGAATATTAACGGAAGGGTTATTTTCCCTTCTTCCAAATCTTTGCCGATAGACTTGCCGAATTCCTTCCCTTTAGCCATGTAATCCAAAATATCATCCGTGATTTGAAAGGCCATACCCGCATTTTTGCCGAATAGTGCCAGAGCGCTGATTTTTTCCCGTGGTGCTGATCCCAGGATTGCTCCCGCGGCGCAGGATGCTGAAATCAAAACAGCCGTTTTCTTTTCAATAATGCTGAAATACTCCTCTTCGGTCATGTTTATGTCGCCGCATTTGGTGAGTTGAAACACTTCTCCTTCTGACATTATATCTCCCATTTCAGAAATAAGTTTCAAGATATCCAGATTGCCGATTTCAGTCATCAGGGTGAAAGACTTAAAACAAAGAAAATCGCCGACCAGAATACTTATGGCATTTCCGAAGATTTTATTGGCGGAAGTCTTGCCGCGCCTTATTGATGCGTGATCAATGACATCGTCGTGAAATAGAGTGGCCGTGTGGATAAATTCCATAACCGTAGCCATTGGAAAGCGATTCTCTCCCCCGTAACCGCAGATATGGGAATTAATCAGAAGAAGAAGGGGTCGGAATCTTTTGCCTCCGCTGGCAATTAAATGATGCGCGACTTCGGGGATTAATTTAATTTCGGAAGTTACATTATCATTGATGCATTTTTCAACCTGCTGAAGATCATCTTTATATGCGGAAAAAACATCTTGAATTTGCATTGTAAATTTACCTTAACGTGCGATTGTTGACCGGGGGCGCATTCCCGCAAGGGAGGCGCGATCATGATTAAAAATATTCCTTGCCGGTAAAAGCCGAAAGACTTTTACAAAACGCTCACCTGCGGAGTTTACCCCGGTGAAGGCCGGGGTTGCGCTGTATACCGCACCACTCAGCGTATTTCCATATACGCTTCGCGGTTCGGTTTTTGTGCGTTTTGTATTTGAACATCCCGTATCAAGTACGGGACAATCTTTTGAACAACCCCCTGTTATTTCGTTTGTTTACAATTCATAAAAATTATATATCATTCTTTACCATGGATCAACAAAAGAGTGACTTGGCTCCCTGTATTTCCTGGCAGGTACGGATTTTATACCCTGCATGATCCACTTGCGGGTATCGGCCGGATCTATGACAGAATCTATTTCGAGATAGGATGCTATATTGATCGCTTTTCCTCTTTCGCGCAATTGAGCAACCAATTGTTCATAGAGCTTTTCACGTTCCTGCTGATCTTCAATTGCGGCCAGCTCTTTTTTAAAACCGGCCTTAATGGCTCCTTCGATTCCCATGGCGCCGAATTCTCCTGTTGGCCATGAAGCCGTAAATAAAGATTCGTGGAAACCTCCCTTGGCCATGGCCATGGCGCCCAGGCCGTAACCCCGGCGTAAAACAATCGTAAGGTATGGCACTGTTAAATGTGAGCCGATAACAAACATCCGGCAGACGTGGCGCACTTGCGCACGCTTCTCTATCTCCGGTCCTACCATGAATCCGGGTGTGTCGCACAAAGAGAGAATCGGCAAACCATGCGCGTTGCAGAGTTGCATCAAACGCGCAGCTTTATCCGCTCCTTCAGCTTCAATGGCTCCGGCCATGTGCATGGAGTTATTAGCCATTACACCGAAAGGCCTTCCTTCGATACGTATAAAACCTGTAATCATGCCGGGACCGAACTTGGGACGCAGTTCAAGAAATGAATCCGTATCGGCAAGCGCTTTAATGACAGTCCGCACGTTATAAGCGCGTTTGTTGTTTTCGGGAATCAAGCTGCTTAGGCGAAGCTGATCGGCGGCGTTCCATGCGGGAGTTGTTCCCTGAAAATAGGAAAGATATTGTTTGGCGACAGCGATCGCCTCCACGTCATCGGCTACTTCAATATCAACCACACCATTCTGAGATTGCACATCTATCGGGCCAATCTCCTCCGGTTTAAAAATGCCCAGGCCGCCGCCTTCAATCATTACCGGGCCGCCCATGCCGATATTGGAATTCTTGGTCGCGATAATAACGTCGCAGCAGCCAAGCAGGGCAGCATTGCCTGCGAAACACGGTCCTGATACAATGCCGACTACCGGAACTCTGCCGCTTAGTTTCGCGAACGCGCCAAAAGTAGATAAATCAAGTCCCGCCACCATAATGCCGACGGCATCCACATCGCCAGGTCTTCCACCACCACCTTCCGCAAATAAAATTAGAGGCAGGCGCTGCTCGAAAGCAAGTTTCAGCATCCGATCCATTTTTTTGTGATTAAAAAAGCCCTGTGTGCCGGCCAGAACGGTATAATCATAGGCCATCAACATACAGCGGACCTTATCTTCTTTAAAAAAGGAGCCGTTCACTGATCCGATGCCCGCGATCAGTCCGTCGGCGGGGGTTTTGCTGATGAGATCTTTTTCTGAACGTCTTCCACGCTGTGCGGCAATCGCCAGAGCTCCATATTCAATGAAAGTTCCGGTGTCACAGAAATCCTCAATGTTGGTGCGAGCCATGCGCTGGTTTTTTTGCTCACGTTTTGCCACCGCTTCGGGGCGTTTCTCGTTTAAAAGGAAAGAATGCCGCTGAATCATCTCGGCCAGTTCCGGGCGTATCATATTAGTATCGGTTTCCTTTTTCACTTGCTGAAGGCTATTTCCCGTTGCCCCTTCCTTATCTTTTGCTGTTTTCATTTGCTGGGTGCTCCCTTTTTCAGACTGGTTACATTATGGTAAGTTTATACAACAATAAAATGCTTATTTCAAAGGGTAAATCCGGCACACCTTTGCCAATGCGAGTTTTTCCCCTGATTATTTATATAATTAACTGTTGCATTGTTCTTTAGAATTTGTATTATTACAAGAACAAAATTTATAAATGAAACGAATTGTCTCCATTCAGCCAAGCCTTTTTTGCCCGGCTATCGATAATGTAAGAATGCTGCAAAAATGCATGACTGAGTCTAAAAAAATTCGACCAAACTTATTTTGCCTGGTACGTTAACTTGAAAGATGAATATTAAATAGTAACACTTTACCTATATATATACCCGGAATAACAGATTTTAATGAGGATGTTATGAAATATATATTATGTTGTTTTGTTCTGATATTTTTGCTGGAAGCTACCTGCCATGCGTTTAATCCGGTAGAACATGGTTCAATATCCAGGCAAGCCACCTCTCTTTATGAGGCCTGCACGGGCCGCGTGATTCCCGAAGAGTTGTCAAAGGTTTTTATTAAAAGAGCCGTTGCTGAAGACAATATAAGCCTGGAGCGGATTACAAACTGGCACTTTTATAATAACGGCAACAAGATCGGGAGATATTATCTTTTGTTTTACGGCGCTAACGATAAGACATTCCGGAAACTTAGCAAAAAATTGGACAGTCTTTTTGCTTCAGGCGAATTCAGTTCGAAAGAAATATATAAGGTTGCCGGACGCATTGCTCATCATATACAGGATATGAGTGTCCCCGCGCATGTCGTGCCGATTTATCACTGGAAAGATGATAAATTTGAAAACTATACACCTGCGTCCGGTATTCGCGAAAATACTTCCGAGTTATGCAAGATGTTGAACGGGCCGGTTATAGCGCCGCTTGATCTTCTGGAGCAGTCAGCACAAAATACCTTGAAAGCTATCGCCGGTCCGGTCGTGTTTGATTCCGGCGAAACGATGGAGAATGAGACCTGGATGAAGTTTTGGGGCGGGTCGGATAATGAGGATTTGGCCGGTTTTAAAACCTACGGCGCATATGGAAATGTTTTCGGTATGGTTCCGGCATGTAACAGTCCTGTCTGCCGTTCATACAACAAAGATACATATGATCGGTTTTTTAATGAGCGTTACATGCGGGCAGTCATAGATACAGTGCGCCTGCTTCTCTTTATTGATCAGCGCATGGGACGTCCCTGAATGGTTGTTTCTCCAAACAAGTCATAAACATCTGCGGCGGTAATTTTGCATTTGACAATTTCACCGATTCGGGATTCAGATTTTTTAATATAAGTTATGCCGTCTATTTCCGGCGCCTGTCTGCGGCATCGGCCCATGAAAGCATAGTCGGGCCGGTCGCTGTTCCCTTCTATAAGCACTTCCTGAATCGATCCGACCAGGGTCCTGTTGATAGCGCTGGAAATTACCGACTGCTCATTCATAATGATTTCACGGCGGCGCGTTTTTTCTTTTTCCGACACGTGTGATTTTAAGTTTGCGGCAATCGTTTCTTCTTCTTTAGAATAAGTGAAGACGCCGAGATGGTCAAATTTTGTTTCGTTCACAAAATCGAGCAGTCTGTTAAATCTTGTCGGCGTTTCTCCCGGAAATCCGACAATCAGCGATGTTCTCAGTGCGACGCCTGGAATTGTCCGGCGGGCTTGAGTAATAATGTTATTGATTTTAGCACGGGTAACTTTGCGGTTCATTGCTTTTAAAATATCATCGTCAATATGCTGAATGGGCAGATCGATATAGCGGCAGATTCTTTCATTGGCGGCAATAATCTCCATTAAATCCGTGGTAATGTGTGCCGGATGGGCGTAAAGCAGGCGTATCCATTTTATGTTTTTTGTTTTTGCCATATCTTTTAACAGGTCAGATAACCGCGGGCGGCCTGTTAAATCCCTGCCGTAAGCCGCAGTGTCCTGAGCCGTGATGATAATTTCTTTTATTCCTCTGGCAGCAAGTATTTCGGCCTCTTGAAGAATATCATCCGGCTTGCGGCTTCGTACCGGGCCGCGAATAGATGGTATTACACAGTAGGAACAGCGATTGGAACAGCCGTCGGAAATTTTTAAATACGCGCTTGCGGTGGTTGAGGATAATATCCGCGGGTGCTCAAAGTTCATTAGGAAATCCGGTTTGGTGATTACAGTGGATCTTTTAAATTTTTCCTGATTTAATTTATTGATATGGTTGACGATGTTGCCGACTTCTCCGGTACCGATAAATAAATCTACTTCAGGTATCTGCGTAAGAAGTTCTTTGCCATAGCGTTGGGCAAGACAGCCGGCGACGACAATCTTAAGTTGCCGGTTTTTTTTCTTTTTTTCTTCGGCCAGATTTAAGATTTCTTCGAGGGCTTCTTCCTTGGCCGGATTTATAAAAGCGCAGGTATTAACGATGACAATGTCAGCAGAATCGCTACGGTCAACCAATTGGTGGTCTGCCTGATTTAAAAGGCCTCCCATGACTTCCGAATCAATTAGATTCTTCGGGCAGCCCAGACTGATGATGTGCACTTTGTTTTGATTTATTTTTTTCAACTGGGGAGCTTTCTAATCAGGACTTTTCTTGGTTTTGCGCCATCGGAAGGACCGACTATGCCCTCGGCTTCCATTTTTTCAATGATGCGCGCCGCGCGATTATAACCGATTTTCATATAACGCTGGACAAGGGATATGGATGCCTGTCCAAGTTCACCGATCAAGGCCACGGCTTCATCATATTTTTCATCGAAACCGTCATCATCGTCATGCTGAGCCTGCGCGCTGGCTAACGCAAATTTTTCAATGGAGGAATCATAAGCCGGCTGTGCCTGCATTTTAACAAAATCAACAATACGCGAAATTTCCTTGTCCGAAACATAAGCTCCGTGGATGCGTGAGAGTTTGGACGTGCCCGGCGGAATAAAAAGCATGTCTCCTGCACCAAGCAGTTTTTCCGCGCCCTGCTGGTCAATGATTGTACGTGAGTCAATCTTGGAAGATACCTGAAACGAAATACGCGTGGGGAAATTTGCTTTAATTAAACCGGTGATGACATCTACGGATGGCCTTTGCGTGGCAATGATAAGATGAATTCCGGCCGCCCGCGCCATTTGCGCCAGTCGCGTCAAAGATTCTTCCACGTCCCGCGGCGCGACCATCATCAGATCGGCCAGTTCATCGATAATTACAATAATGTAGGGAAGCTTTGTATGCTTTATTTCCTGCTCGGCCTTATCGGTGCCTTTTGTGTCAGTTATCATTTCATCTTCAAAATCCGGGTCAACTTGTTTGGGCAACGCTAAAACAGTTTTGCTTTTCAGGCCTTTTAAAAGCAATTCATTATAAGCGTCAATGCTTTTTGCCTTCAGGTCATTAAGAATCCGGTAGCGCCTTTCCATTTCTTCCACTGTCCAGCGTAAAACCTGTGAAGCTTTTTTCGGATCAACGACTACAGGATGCATTAAGTGTGGAATGCCTTCGTAAGAAGATAACTCCAGCCTTTTGGGATCAATCATCAAAAATTTAACGTCATCCGGCTGGGCTTTAAATAATATGCTGCAAATCATCGCATTGAGAGCGACGCTTTTACCGGATCCTGTCGTTCCGGCAATGAGCAAATGAGGCATTTTTGTCAGATCGGCAATTACGGGTGTGCCTACAAAATTAACACCAAGGGCAATCGGAAGCCGGAAAGATGATTCGGAAAAAGAATTATTATCTATTACTTCTTTAAGAAAAACATGTTCTCTTTTTAGATTTGGTATTTCAATGCCGATAACCGATTTGCCGGGGATCGGAGCAAGAATTCGAATACTGGGCGCCATCAGCGCCAAAGCCAGATCATCAGAGAGATTGACTATTTTGTTTATTTTAACGCCCGGGGCAGGTTCCAGTTCATACATGGTTATGACCGGACCGGGCAATACTTCCACAACTCGTCCTTCAACACCAAAGTCAGACAGCTTTTTTTCCAAAATACGGGAATTGGTTACCAGAGAATCCCGTTTTACGCGGGCATCTTTTTGCGGAGATTCTTCCAGTAATGTAAATGGCGGCAACTGGAAATTATCATCGGTTTTTGTTTTTGTGAAGTCAAAATTGGTCTGTTCGATCTTTTTTAAAGGCGCTTTTTTCACAACCGGAGGAGGATCTTCGATTATAACCGGTTGCGGTTTCTTTTCCATTTTCATGCTGTTGAAAACAAAATTCACAAAAGACATGAGACGGTTTTTACAGGGAGTAATTAACGCCAATGCAAGTTGGGAGATTCGTCCCGTTACAGACACAATTGAAAAGTCAACCATGAAGGTTAGCGCCACTATAAAAATCAGAAATAAAATTATGTAGGTTCCCGCGGCATTGAAATAGATACGCAACAGTTCGACAATAGAAACGCCAATGAAACCGCCTGTGCCGTTATTCAATGATTCTCGATAAACGGTTACGCTTCCGCTGATCAGGATGGACATGATTCCGGCAAAGGAAAGGACAAAAAATAAAAATCCCAAAGCCCTGCTGGTGTTAATAGTAAATTCCAGCTTTAAAAAATATTTAAAACTGCAGACAAAAAGTATAAGCGGTAAGAGGAAGGAGGCAATGCCCAGAAGACGAATCAAGGAATCGGCTGTATAAGATCCGGCCTTGCCTGTAAAATTATGCGTTGCCTGACCGCTGGAGACAAAGTGGGTAAACGAAGGGTCCTGCGGATGGTAGGAAACAAGACACAAAAGTAAAAAGAAGGCCAGAGAAAGGCAAACAACCCCTTTAATCTCTCTGATTCTTTTATTATTTGTTTGTTTCTCTGTCATATTGATTATCACCGCATTAACTATAATATTATTTCAGAAAATAATATATTTGACAAGTAAAGTAAACCATCCAAAAATCCGGCACATGAACGGATCTGTGGGCAGGAAAAAGTTCGGTCAAACCATGAATGTTTCCCGATATGATTAAGTCAGATAAATTCAAGTAGTCTCACTCTTTACATCTTTGATGTTAGTTTTTTCCGCTTCCTGCCAGTCATTATAATTTTTTATCATTTCATTTCTGACCATTTCGATAAGCTCATATCGTTTTTCAATATCAAAATTTTTCACTTCTATGGGTTTCCCGATGATTAATTTTATCTGGCCGGGTTTTATTCTCAGTGATCTTTTGGACATGATTTGGCCGCTGCCGATAATAGAAACAGGCACAACGGGGACGCCCGACTTAATGGCGAGATAAAAGATTCCATGTTTGAAAGGTTTGATTTCTCCGTCACGGCTTCTCGTGCCTTCCGGGAAAGTCATAATCGATTTTCCTTTCCGTATGCGCAACGCGGCTTCATCAATACTTTGAAGAGCTTTTTCCCGATTATTTCGGTCAATTTCAATATAACCGGCGCTTCTCATTGCCGCGCCGAATACAGGGATAGAAAACAATTCTTTCTTGGCAATCCACCGGAATTGAACAGGGATATACGCCAGAGAAATTAAAATATCAAAATCACTCTGGTGGTTGGACATAAAAATTTGCGGTTTCCCACGCAGTATATTTTCTTCGCCGATCACTTTTACCTTTGTATTGCATATTGAAAGCAAGATTTTAGCCCAGAGATGGGCTACTTTATGAATTTTATTGTCGGCATCGGGGAAAATTGAAAAAACCACGGACCAGAAGGACATAAAAACGGTTATAGCAACTCCTAATGTGACTAATAGCGCTGAATGAATCATAAAAGTCTTTCCTTATAGACTAATTACTATATAAATTTTTACTTGATTATATTACTGAAGTCAATAGAGATATGTGGAATGAATTTCGGATGCGGGGAGTGAAGCATATATGTGTTGGCAATTACTCGAGTCTAAATCCCTTCTCTCTGAACAGCCTTAAGCACGCATCAGTCGCCTTATGATCATAAAGGATTCCCGCGTTATTTTCAATCTCCGTGAGCGCATTTTCAAGTCCTAAAGAAGGCCTGTAGGGACGATAGGACATCATTGCTTCGACCACATCGGCAATGGCAAGTATGCGGGCTTCAATAAGAATATTTTCACCCTTTAATCCCTGTGGATATCCGGAACCATCCATGCGTTCATGGTGTTGATAAACTATATTTGCCAGTGGCCAGGGAGATTCCACATCTTTCATGATTTCGTAACTATATTGGGAATGAGCTTTGACAAGGGAAAATTCAAGATCTGTGAGAATTGCCGGCTTGCAAAGTATTTCCGATGGTATGGATATCTTTCCAATATCATGGATTGCGCCGGTCATGCGAATTACTTCGATTATTTCAGAAGAAAGCTTCATTTCTGTGGCTATGGCGCGGGCAAGGTCGGCAACTCTCTTCTGATGACCTGCCATGTAAGGGTCTCTTGCTTCTGAGGCGATACCCAGTACCTGAATGGTCGTCCTGATAGATCTGCGTAAACTCTCCATGGTTTCTTTCAGTTTAACTTCAGCCTTTCTGCGCTCGGTGATATCCTGATAAATAACCTGTGACTGTTTCTGTCCATTCCAGAAGATTTCCTTGCGGAAAACATGAACGTGACGCACTTCGCCGTTTTTTCTCACGATGCTTATTTCGTACTCGGACGGACCCGGTTCTCCCCGTAATCTTTTTCCTTTTCTTATTTGAAAATCAGCATAGCTCTCCGGCGTGTAGCGCTTTTGCAAAGGAGTTTTATTTAGCTCATCAATACTATCATAACCATATATATTCAGTATCGCCTTGTTGGCATAAATTGTTTCGCCTTGCACTGTCGTTATACGCACACCCAGCGGTGAATCATCAAGGGAATGGCGAAAATTTTCTTCACTATTTCGCAGAGAATCTTGCATTAGTTTTCGTTCAGTGATGTCTCTTCCTTCGCCCAGAATTGACAAAGGTTTTCCATCTTGATCCCGGATAAAACTGAAAGCGCATTCAATCCATAAAGGATGGCCGTTTTTACAGATGAATTCCAGTTCAAATAATTGCTTCATGGAATAGGTTGGAGAGGCCGTCAGTGCCTTGGGCAGTTCTTTTGAGGCAACATCCATTATTTCGCGGTAAGAGCCCGGAGCGATGATTCTGTCAAGGGGAATTTGCTTAAGCTCTTCAAGAGTATATCCAAATGATTTCCCGGTAGATGGGCTGATGTATGTTATGTTAAAATTCATATCCATAAGCCACACCTGGTCTTTTACGTGGTCTGCCAGCAGACGGTACTTTTCTTCGCTTTGTTTGAGTAATTCTTCCGTCTTCTTACGTTCGGTTATATCGTGGATAATTCCCCTAAATCCTGTAGGTTTTCCTGAGGAGTCTTTTTGTAATGATGCTGATTGTTCAATGTATATTTTAGTCCCGTCTTTTTTTATTAACTGCCAATCAAACTCTTTGGTAGATTCTCCTGTTCTGTAAACTTTATTAAACGCTTGAAAAACTTTCCTTGCGGTTTCTTTATCCGTATAATGCCGGTTATTCATTCCCAGTAATTCTTTTCTGGAGTAACCCAGGAGTTTGCAAAGTGAATTGTTAAAGAAAGTGAAATTGCCCGCAAGGTCTATTTCGTAGTAGCCTTCTTCTGTGCTTTCCAGAATGGTTCGATACTTTTCTTCGCTTTCGCGTTGAGTCTTTTTAGAAAATTTGCCGGAAGGTATGTCTGTTATAACAATGAGAATACATTTTCCCCCCTGATGCTCAATGATTTCCCCCAGGAAGATGCCGTAGAAAATTGTTCCGTCTTTCCGTCTGAACTCTGATTCGCAATTTTCAACATGGCCATGCTTTATCAGTTGTTCCAGAATTTTCTGTCTCTTTTCCGGTTGTACGAAGATATTAAGTTCATCAATAGTCTTGCCGAGAATTTCATCCCGTGAAAAAAAGAACATTTGCAATGAAGCTTCATTGACATCTATGAACTTTCTTTCCGGCAAATTTAGCAGAGCGATTGAATTTGGATTAAGATGGAAAAGTAGTTTGGATTTTTGCAGCCCGTCCTCATGTTCACGCGTTTCAATCTTTTTGCCGTGTTTATTCTGTGAAACGGAAATCCTATTTGGTGTTTGGGGAGGGCTGACGATTGATAATTGCTTAAGAGTTGAGGTATCTTTGCTTTTAGAATACTTTTTTGTTGTTTTAATTGCTTTCATTCTCCTGTTCATTCTGCTCTTCGTGGATTATTGAAGATGCTCCGCAACATTAACAATGAATATTTTAATTATAAAATAATTATATATGCGTGTCAATCAATAAGTGACAATTGTAAAAATTTTTCTATTCAATAGACATCAAAGAATTCCATCGTTCCCATTCTGTGGCATAAGGAAGATTGTTTTTTCTAAGGATATTAATGATTGCTTCTTCATTGAATCGCAAATAAGGGTTTATCTTACGTTCTTCAGCCAAGGTAGAATGTATTATAATATCGGATTGATGAGCTTTGCGAAAGACTTCGATATCCTTGTTGTCAGGTTCCAGATGGCGGGCGAAGGCAAGGGAATCAAGGATATAATCATGACCTGCGTAAATGACGGTTTCATCAGGTAAAGTTATCAGCCGTTTAATGGATAAATAAAAATTTTTCTGTTTGCCGGAAAAGCAATTACCAATTGTTCCGTTGAAGAGCGTGTCGCCGGTGACTAAAATATTGCCTGTGTGAAAGCAAACGGAGTCATCTGTATGTCCTGGAGTCCGGTAAACCAGAACAGTTTCTTTGTCAATGATCATTGCATGATTGTCCGAAAGAGTTGCAGAATTAAGAAAATCAGCTTCAGTTGCTTTGATCAGATGATTATTCCCCGATGTGTGGTCGTAATGAGAATGTGTATTGGTGATAGATGTAAGTATGAGATTCTTTGTTTTCAGGAAAGAAAGTATTTCTTCCCATGCCCCGCCATCTATGGCCATTGCCTGTTTATTTCCATAGATTATGTAGGCAAAATTGTCTGTTCCGTAACGAAATTGTTTAACATTTAACATGGTCAAACCGTTTGAATCCGTAACCAAGCAAAACACTTCGCTTGGTTTTGGGGTAGGCAAGCTATTATAAAATTATAATTTGCCTTAAGAATCGAAGATTCTCCATCGTTTGCCGTGGAGAGCTTCAAGATCATTAAAATAACCTGCTCCCCGGGCATATGAGTTGATAGGGATTGATTATTTTTATATATATTATGAAGATATCATCGGTATGTCAAGATAATCGTAAAAACAGAGAAACTTGTTTTATTCCAGATATTTTGTATTTTTAGATAATAATTGACAAATTCAGGTCTTAGTAATAATATCACGTCGCTTTTTTGTAACGGGGCGCGATAAGCGCTTTTTTTAATCTCTTCGGGTCCAATTCCCCGTCGCTTGCGACGAAGAAGAGACGGATGGTCCATCATGATACCTTGCTGCTTGCAGCGGGGAGATTCATTCAGGAGTTGTTTCCAAAAAGTGCATAGAATTTTAACAAAAAAAAGAGCGTTGGAAATTATTGCCAATTTCTCCCATGTTGGTGTTCTTGTTGTCGGAGATGTGATGGTTGACCATTTTATATGGGGAAATGTTTCACGTATTTCGCCGGAAGCTCCTGTGCCGGTTGTTGATGTTCAAAAAGACAGTATTTTACTCGGCGGTTGCGCAAATGTACTTAACAATATTTATGCTATGGGCGGTAAAGTTTATGTCGCCGGAGTTATTGGAGCTGATAATATTGGGAAAAAATTGCTTACGGAATTGCACCACCGGAACATAGAAACAAAAGGCATGGTTGTGGATAAGAAGAGACCAACTACTCTTAAAACGAGAATTGTGGCGCACGGACAGCAGATGGTGCGGTTTGATAAGGAAAATAGAAAACCGATTCCTCAATCCAGCATCAATAAAATCATGGAATACGTGAAATCACTGCGTAATAAAATAGGAGCTATTGTTATTTCCGATTACAACAAAGGAGTTGTTTCTAAAGAACTTATCCAGGGAATAAAAAAAATAGTGGAGGGCTCAAACATTTTCATCTGTCTTGATCCGAAACAAAACAATTTTTCCATATACAAAGGAGTGGATGTGATTACCCCTAATCACTATGAAGTCCAGCGTGCTGCTGGTATGGAAATAACAAGTGCCAATGATATTCAACAATTGAGCAAATCTCTTATGAAAAAGTACGCCTTTCCGGCAATACTTGTTACGCGGGGAGAAGAAGGGATGAGCCTTTTTGAATATGGCCGGAAAATTGTTCATACTTATTTTTCATCTCAAGCCAAAGAAGTTTACGATGTTACTGGTGCCGGTGATACAGTTATTGGTATGCTTGCCCTTGGTTTAGCCGCGCAGGCTAATATGAAGGAGGCTACATGTTTAGCTAATCTGGCTGCCGGTCTTGTGGTCGAGAAAATCGGCACGGCCACAGTTTCCCGGAAAGAACTAATAGAAGTGTTATGAGCAAACCGAATCCGGCCCAACCTGTAAAGTTGTTTTTCAGCGTTTTTGCGAAAGAGGCCGCGCGATTGAACGAGACGATAAAAATTTTGTCTTTTGCTTATGGACAACCGGATTTTATAAGCGCGATAATATCCTTCGATTATACAAATTACTATTGCGTTGAAATGGGGGAAAATCTTGTAAGGCGTTTTTTAACTTTCAAAAAGTTAATCAGGCCGGAGGAATTACCCGATATTAAATGGGCAACAAACGAGATTGAAGATAAATCGGCATTGAATTCAAAGAGGCAGGTTAACATTGATCCGGGATATATATCCAAAGCTAATTTGATTTTAGCCACCGGCAAGAGCTACACTCACCGTCCCTATTTACGGGATGGCATTTATGCCGACTTAACGTTAGTTTATCAGGGGAAAAAATTCTGTGCTTTGCCTTGGACTTATCCGGACTACGCGGATGAAAAACAGCTTCTGATGTTGAGCAAAATAAGGGCAAAATATTTATTGCAATTAAAAATGATGGATCAGTAAAAATCATCAAATATTAAACGGGTATGGGTGTATAAATGATAAAAAGTATGACCGGCTTTGGCCGGGCAGAAGCAGTTTACCAGGGCAAAAGCATTATTGTGGAGGCTAAGTCCGTAAATCACCGTTTTCTGGAAATATTTATGCGTACGCCTTCAGCGCTTTCTCCTCTGGAAATGGAGTACAAAAAGAAAATTACTGAAAGGTTAAAACGCGGACGTATTGAAGTATCCATTAAGTTAGATGGTGAAGGTTCCGATGTTTCTAAAGTGAATCTGAATTTAGAACTTGCCCGCGATTATTTTGATGTTTTGAGCAGGCTTAAACAGGAATTCAATCTGCAAGCTCCCATCAGTTTAAAAACATTGACCAGTTTCCGTGATATTTTTACTCCACCATCGGAAACCCAACTGAACACTGACTTTCTGAATCAGGTAGAAAAAACTTTTTTGGAATCGTTGGCGATATTGATCAATATGCGGCAAGAGGAAGGTCTTGCCATTTTTCAGGATATGCAGATGAGGCTCAAAGAGATTACGGGAATCTTGGAGAACATCAAGTTACGTGCGCCACAGGTTGTTTCTGAGTATCAAAAACGGCTATCTGAAAGGATTAAAGAATTGACAGCCGGATATGTGATTGACGATTCCCGTTTAGCTCAAGAGGTTGCAATTATGGCGGAAAAGGCTGATATAACGGAAGAAATAGTACGAATGCATAGTCATATAGGGCAGTTTGACATGTTTTTGCGAAGCGATGGGACAGAAGGTAAAAAAATTGATTTCCTTTTGCAGGAAATGAATCGTGAAATTAATACAATGGGTTCGAAAGTAAGCGATGTCGAAATAACTCGTCAGGTAATTGAAGTTAAAAGCGAATTGAGTAAATTGCGCGAGCAAGCGCAAAATATCGAGTAATATTATGGCCAAAGGATTATTTATAGTTGTTTCCGCGCCATCCGGCGCAGGGAAAAGCAGCCTTTGTCAAAGGCTTATTCAGGCATATCCGGAAATAAAATTTTCGGTTTCCTACACGTCAAGATCTCCGCGTCCCAATGAAGTCAATGGGAAAGATTATCATTTCATTTCTCGCGAAGAATTTCAGGATCGAATTGATCAGGGTGAATTTGTTGAGTGGGTAGAAAATTACGGCCACTTGTACGGATCGTCCCGAAATGTTATGAAAGAATTTATTCAAGATGGCAAGGATTTATTGCTTGATATCGAACCGCGGGGCGCTAAAAAAATAAAACAGGAGTTTAAGGAGGGTATTTATGTTTTTGTTCTTCCCCCGTCCCGCTCTGAACTTTTAAAAAGGCTCGAAAAACGCGGTCATGAAACCGATGACGTTATTCAAAAGAGGTTTAAGCAGGCGGAAAGTGAATTAAAAGAAGTTTCATGGTACAATTATGTTATATTTAATGAAGATCTGGAAACGGCTGTAAATCAATTGATTTCAATTTATATAGCCGAGAAATGTAAAAGAAGCAGATTACAAAATGAAATTAAGAAATTTAAAAAATAGTTGCATATTTTAAGGAGAGTTTAAATCTATGGCTAGAATTACAATAGAAGATTCTTTGCTGGTTGCCAAAACAAGGTTTGGATTGGTATCATTGGCGTCTAAGCGCGCACACCAGTTGCTGAAGGGCTCGGCGCCGTTGGTGGCAAGTAAAAACAGAGAGATCGTTGAGGCTTTGCGAGAGATTGCCGCAGGCAAAGTCATTTACGCCAATCCTGAATATTTAAATGGAACGAAAGAAGATTTCAAACCAATTCCGGATAATACTGAGTTTATCGGCGATGAAGAATATATCGAGTAAAGAAGCTGGCAACAAACTAATCTTTGCGCTCGATGCCAACAATTATGAGGATGCTTTATCTTGGGTGGAACTTCTTTCCGGCCATGTGGGTATGTTCAAAGTTGGCAAGGAATTATTTACTGCTGTTGGCCCTAAGATAATTCAGAGCATCAAGGAAAGAGGTCAAAAGGTGTTTTTAGACCTCAAATTTCATGATATTCCCAATACCGTTGCCCGTGCGGCTGAAGCCGCCGTTGGTTTGAATGTTGACATGTTTAATATTCATGCGTCAGGCGGCAGCCGGATGATTAAGGAAGCGGCTTTAGCAACATGGAGTTGCTCCGATAAACTCGGCAAAGCCAGGCCTGTTCTTTTGGCGGTTACGATACTTACCAGTTTAAATAACGAAGATTTAACGGAAATTGGATTTCAAAAAAGCACAAGCGAATTGGTTCTTCATTTGGCTAAATTGGCAAAACAATCCGGCGCCTCAGGTGTGGTTGCTTCGGCGCAGGATATCGCAATGCTGAGGGAAAATTTGGGCGATAAATTTGTCATTGTAACTCCGGGCATACGCAGCGCGGCGGAAACAAAGAAAGATGATCAGAAAAGAACTCTCAGCGCTTATGAGGCTGTAAAGACGGGCGCCGATTACATTGTTGTGGGCAGGCCGATTCGTGAAGCCACAGCCCCACTGGATGCTTGCCGGCAAATTGTTCAGGAGATTGCTGCGGGTCTGGCGGCAAAATGATTCGCTCATGAAAATGGGAAAAAGATTATGGAGGTAATTTACGGTATAAATTCCATCAGGGATCTCCTCCGGCAGCACAGAGATGGATGTGAAAAAATTATCATTGCCTCCGGTCGGAGTGGATCTTCCGTAAAAGAAATAATAGAGACAGCCCGAATACAAAAAATTCCTGTTGAGTTTTTCCAGCGAAAATATATTGATAAATTGGCAGGAACACCTGAAAATCAAGGCGTTATCGGTTTGTGCAAAGATTTTGCTTATGCAGATTTAGATGTATTAATAAAAAACCGCAACAAATCTTTTAAATTTGATCTGATTTTAGTTCTCGATAGCATCATGGATCCTCAAAATCTGGGGTCAATAATTCGTACCGCTCATTGCTTTGGCGCAAACGGAATAGTGATTCCGGAAGACAGGGCGGCTCCAGTAACGGCCACAGTCAATAAAGCTTCCGCCGGAAGCGTTAAGCAAATACCAGTCGCCAGGGTTGTTAATTTATCGCAAACGCTGGATTATTTAAAAGATAGGGGGTTCTGGGTTTTTGGCGCGGAGGCTCATGACGGAAGTAGTTTGAAAGATATGGATTTTGATTGTTCTGTTGTTCTGGTACTGGGAGGAGAGGCAAAAGGCATCAGACCATTAGTAAAGAAAAAGTGCGATTTTTTGATAACCATTCCCTTGATGGGAAACTTTGATTCGTTGAATGTTTCCGTGGCTGCGGGAATTATTCAATATGAGATATTATGTCGACGCAGCAAGGCTAATGAAATTAAAAAATAGAGAATGGATGTTACCAATTTAATATTTTAATTATATTGACCTGCGCTAATAATTGGATAATTCTGGTTATTGTCAAGGTGATTTTTTCTAATAGGAGTATTTAAATCACCTGACTTTATTAATTTTAACTTGTTGAATTAATATGCAATCTGGATTATAATTAAGTTACAGGTTATCTGATGTAAAGAAAGGATTTTCAAATATGCCAATTTTTCTTTGGGAAGGTGTCACAAAAAAAAATGACGTAAAAAAAGGAGAAATGGAGGCGATTGATGAAATTGCCGTCCGCGGTCTTTTGCGTCGTCAGGGATTTAAATCAATTGAAGTAAAGAAAAAACCAAAAGACATTGCGGAGTACTTACCTTTTTTAAAAGGAAAAATTAAAGAAAAAAATGTGGTTGTTTTTTGCCGGATTTTTTCCACAATGATCAATGCGGGTCTTCCACTGATTCAATGCCTGGATCTTTTAGCCCAGCAGGAACAGGATAAATCTTTTTCTAAAATTATTCGCACAATAAAAGAAGATATCGAAGGAGGTACAAGTTTAACCAATGCTCTAAAGAAATACCCCAAGATATTCGATGAGCTTTTTGTAAATTTGATTGCCGCCGGTGAAGCTGGCGGTATATTGGATGTTATTTTAGAACGTCTTTCAAACTATATGGAAAAAGCGATGAAGCTAAAAGCACGCGTTAAGGGCGCGATGACATATCCCGTGGCTGTTCTTGTTATTTCATTATCGGTCGTTGCCTTATTACTCCTTAAAGTTATTCCTGTATTTAAAAAAATGTTTGAAGGTATGGGCGGACAACTGCCCGGGCTTACTCAAGCTTTAATTACTGCAAGCGAGTTTACGCAGCATTACTTTCTTTTTATCTTTGCGATAATGGCTGTCATTTATTTTGCTTTTAACAGATTTCATAAAACGGAGAAGGGGCGCTGGATAGTTGATTCGTTAATGCTGAAATCTCCGGTTTTCGGGGATTTGTTGAAAAAAGTTGCCGTGGCCAAATTTTCTCGTACGTTATCAACAATGATGAGTTCCGGTGTACCTATCCTGGAGGGGTTGACCATTGTAAGTAAAACTTCCGGTAATGTCGTTATAGAAGCTGCTCTGTTAAAAACACGTCAGAGCATTACTGAAGGACGTACTATAGCGGAACCACTCGCCGAAACGGGAATTTTCCCGCCCATGGTTGTGCAAATGATTTCTGTCGGGGAGGCAACTGGCGCGCTTGATTCCATGCTCAATAAAATCGCCATTTTTTACGACGATGAAGTTGATGTCACCGTGGATTCAATGACCGCGCTGTTGGAACCGATAATGATGGTTTTCCTGGGAACAATTGTTGGCGGTATGATTATCGCCATGTACCTGCCGATCTTTAAACTTGCTTCGGTTGTTGGTTAATACGGGCGTTATGCCGCAAAAGCAGACACAATAAAATGGTCGGGATGGCGCGATTTGAACGCGCGACTCCTGCGTCCCGAACGCAGTGCCCTACCAAGCTGGGCCACATCCCGACACAAAACGGACGATATAAAATTTATTTATAATTGTCCACTTTTTTATTTAGCCTGAATTCACTTTCTGTAATTTAACAAAAACATATCATTCCTTGTTGTAAATATTTTTCCTTTCTTTAATTTATATAGGTAATTGTATTTTATTTCAGGGCGTGTTATAAAAAAGCAAATTTGTTGTGAAAAGGATAATCTGCGGATGATCATTTACGATTTAAAATGTGAAAAAGGACACACATTCGAGGGCTGGTTTAAAGACCGGCAAGCATGGACTTTGCAAAATTCGCAAAAATTAGTTTCTTGTCCGGTGTGTAATAGTTCGAATATCGAAATAATTCCTTCTTCTATTACAATTATGGGAAAGGATTCGCGGTCGGAAAATAAATTTCAGAACAAGGAACTTTCTCCCACTAATGCCCTGAAAATGTTGCATCAGTATATTGATAAAAATTTTGAAGATGTGGGCGATAAATTTGCCGAAGTTGCCATAAAGATTCATTATGGTGATGAGAAAAAACGAAACATTAAAGGAACAAGTACGCCTCAAGAGGAAGAAAATTTAAAGGAAGAAGGCGTTCAGTTTATTAAAATTCCTCTGCTAAAAATGGATAGTTAATCAATTTTTTGTCCGGCGTATTTTCCCAGAGTAATTTGATATTTCCCAACCCCACCCGGGTTTTTTTTACAGGACTTCATTTATGGGTAAATTTTATAAAAATGTTATCGAAGGCATTGGCAATACGCCGTTGGTGGAAATTTGCAGACTTAATCCCAATAAAAAAGTAAAGATTTTTGCTAAAGTGGAAAGCGCTAATCCCGGAGGTTCCATTAAGGATCGCACCGCATTATTTATGATTGAGAATGCGGAAAAAAGGGGAAGTTTAAACCATGATAAGATTATTTTAGAAGCAACCAGCGGCAATACGGGAATAGGTCTGGCGATGATTGCCGCAGTGAAGGGTTATAAACTTTGCCTGATGATGCCGGAATCAGCCAGTGAAGAAAGGAAAAAGATTCTGCGGGCCATGGGTGCTGATTTGTATTTCACTCCGGCCAATCAGGGGACTGATGGCGCAATCGAAGTAGCTTACAGGATGTTGCGCGAAAATCCGGATAAATATTACGGAACCGATCAATTTAATAATGAAGATAATATAGCCGCCCATTATTATGGTACCGCTCAGGAAATATGGGAACAAACCGACGGTGCTGTCACTATGGTTATATCAACCCTTGGGACCAGTGGTACGGCCATGGGAATTTCAAAAAGGCTTAAAGAACTCAACCCGCAAATAAAAATTGTCGGCGTTGAACCCTATCTCCAGCATAAGATACAGGGGTTAAAGAATATGCGGGAGTCCTACCGTCCGGGGATATTTAATAAAAATATGCTTGATGAAAAGGTAAATATCCTGGATGAGGATGCTTTTGAAATGTCCCGCAGGATCGCCCGTGAAGAAGGCATATTGGTGGGAATGAGTTCCGGCGCGGCCATGTTTGTAGCCGCGCAGAAGGCGAAGCTTATGGAAGAGGGGTTAATAGTTGTTATTTTTCCGGATGGCGGAGAGCGGTACTTAAGCACGGAATTATTCGCGTTTAAAAAAGAAATTTCTACTTTTAACCTTTACAACGCCTTCAAACGCCACAAAACTCTTTTTAATCCGATTAAAATTGATGAAGTAAGTATGCATACCTGCGGACCGACAATTCATGATACTCCTCATTTGGGAAATTACCGGCGGATGGTGGTTTCCGATTTAATCTGCCGCTATTTAATTTATAAGGGGTACAAGGTAAAACATGTTTTAGATATTGTCGATTTTACCGATAAATCAATTACAGGTTCGGAAAAGGCGGCAATGGAACTTGCCGATTATTCTCAGAAATATTTGCATGTTTTTATGGAAGATGCACGAATTTTGAATATTCGTCAGGACAATATCTATGTGAAAGCATCTGAAAATGTTGAGGCTATGTTAAAGATTGTCGAGAAATTGATCGACAGGGATTACGCGTACGAAAAACTGCATTCGGTCTATTACAATATTTCCAAATTGGCTGATTACGGCATTCTTTCCAATATAGATTCGGCAAAAACAAGACAGGGGAAATCAATTGATCTTGACGATTATGAGAAAGACAGCCCGGCGGACTTTGCCTTGTTGAAAAGATCAAGTTTGGGAGAGTTAAAAAGAGGTATTTATTATAAGACAATATGGGGTAATGTGAGGCCAAGCTGGCATCTGGAATGCGCGGCCATTTCTTATAAGTATCTTGGCGCAAATTATGATATTCATGTAAGCGGAGCGGATGAAACTTTTCCTCATTGCGAAAATATTCTAGCCATCAATAAAGCCTTTTCCGGACATAATGGTCCTAATTACTGGATTAATGCCGAATTGGTAATGGTTGATGGCCGAAAGATGTCTCGTTCTCTAAATAACGCGTTGCCTCTATCCCAATTAATACAAAACGGCTACAGTAGCAGGGATATACGTTTTTTCCTGCTGGGAGTGCATTATCGCAAGCCGGTTAATTATTCGGAGGGAGCTCTGCAGACAGCAAAAAATACTGTTAAGAAAATAAACACTTTCATCTGCAGGCTCAACGCAGTCAATAATGATAGCAAAGATGATTTTGCAGAAATCGATCAGTTGATCTATAATCTTAAACATGATTTTACGGCGGCATTAGATGATGATTTAAATATTGCCGGTGCGCTGGCAGCGCTATTTAATTTTATTGGTAAAGTGAATTCTCCTTTGACCAAAGGTGTCGTAAATAACAGCAACGCCGGGAAAATTCTGGCGGCACTGGAAAATATCAACGAAGTGTTGGGGATAATGGATTTTGAGGCTCAGATAGCTCAAGGGGAAATAAACGATTTGATCAGTAAGAGAGATGCGGCCAGAGGCGC
>JBEKJX010000009.1:0-23091 GCA_050011015.1 Smithella sp. | reverse complement strand
AAACTGCAATAAGCTTTTGTGTCATCAAGACCTATAATAATATACTGTTTCCCGTCATCCCACGAAAAGAGATGCTCATCTTTTCCTGTCTGGTTATTGCGGACCCAGACCGAAAAAGTGAAACCCTTGGTAAAAACCAGGGACTCGGATTCGGCTATCGTCATATGTTCGCCATTCCCGCCGAACTGTACGCCATTTCCCACAATGGAAGGCGCTCCGAGTTTCCCGGTAAAGGCCGTAGCATGATTGCCATAGGCTGTGGCATCCCGCGGATTGCCGTCTTTTTCGCCCAGATGATAAACAGCCACGTGATTCACATCATAAGTGCCTGCTGATTCCTGACCATCCGGAGCGGAGGAGTTTCCGTAATACATCCAGATGAAATCCTGGTTGGAGTTCGCGGATATCCTGGGCACCTTGACCCAGACGAGGGCAATCTCTTCCTTGGGATCGAACTTTTCAATATGATACTTCAGCGGCGATTTATCGTCGCCGCTGACGAATCTTATGTCCGAACCATCGGCTTTGGCGCTGGAAAAACTGAAGTTGCCTGAATGCAAACGGATAAGCACCGGAATGTCGGTCAGGTTTTCCTTAATGTTGGAAGCTTTGTCTGAAGCGTCAAACTGGATTTTTTTTCTCTGCTGCCATTTTCCGTCCCACCAGGCATTCGCATCCGGAGAGGCCATTATGCCGAGAAAAAATAGCAGACCTAAAGTTATACCCAAAATTTTTTTAGACAATTTATCTGTTAGAAAAAAACCTCTCTTATTCATTTGCACTGTTTCCCCTTATTCTCCTTATTCGTTCTGATCAAAATCAATGATTTTTACATCCGGCCATTTTGCTATGATGTCATCAATCATCTGCGAGGCAGCGGAACCGGATGTACTGGAACCGGAACCGGTCGCACCGGAACCGGATGCACTGGAACCCAAACCGGTCGCACCGAAACCGGATAGTGCTCCAATGCCGGATTCGCCGGTGTTTGGTTGCTGCATAATGATCGAATCGTAAAGTCTATTAAGTTTTCTTTGATATTTGCTCCTTGCTGCCATTTTGCGTCCCACCGGGCGTTCGCTTCAGGAGGGGCCATTATGCCGAGAAGAAAAGCCACTACGACAATAGTCCCCAATAATTTTATCGATAAAAATCTCTTAAAAAAATAATCTCTTTTATTTATTTTCACAGCGCCTTTATGCTCCTCCTTCATCATCGAGAATAAAATCTATAACTTTTACATCCAGCCATTTGGCCATGACATCTTCAATCATTTGCGATGCATTGGCGGTGCCGGCGGCGCCGATTCCCGCGGCGCTGCTCAACATCTGGCTGTTCTGAGTTGCGCTGCCGGAACCGGACAACGAACCGATGCCGGTCGTTGCCGTTGTCACACTGGGCACACCGACGGAACCCGTGGTAAAGCTGATATTGCCGACGTTGAGAACCTGCGTCGCGGCAAGAACGACTTTTCCTCCGGAAATTCCCGCCTCGCCCGCATCAATAATTCCACTGATTGCGAAAAGATAAATATCTCCTTCCGGCGGCGCAACGCCGATAGCGCCATAGGGATCATAAGTTACAGCACGGATACCGCTGCCGACGGCTGGGGGAGTAAATTCAACAGTATAACCTATAATATCATGGTTTTGATCATATATGGGTACATCATGAGGTGGCGATGTAATAATTTCTTCTTTCGTACCTATGCCCGCATTTATATTGCCGCTGTCGCTCCAGATGGTGATATCACCGCCTTCAAAAGTCATAATTCGGGATTCGTCAACATTGACATCTCCAATGGTAAAAATATTTATCGCCCCGCCTGCAGCAGTAAATATGCCTGTTTTAGCCCGATCAGCTTCATTTTCGAAAAAGGTACTCGTCCCGACATCCAGTTTTCCGTTGGCAATGATATAGATATTATCCTTACCGGAGTTCGTGCTAATCTGGGAGGTGGTCATTTCGATGTTGCCGCTGCCGGATGGTGACCCGAGAAGCGGTTCAATGGTTTGAGTCTCGACCTGATTGAGGATACTGTTCGCACTATCCTTATTTCCTGCTGCCATCAACGTACTATATTCAGTGCCTGCCGTACGAATAGTATTAAAAAAAGTTTCGATATCCGATGGCGTCATTTCTTTGTCATATCCGGACAGAATGATCAGATCGCTGCCTTTTTCTCCCAAAGCCGGATTAAGATAATCTCCAACACTTTGAATTCCTCTGCTCGCACTGCCCAGGTTAATATACCCTCCCGCCTGCACCAAAAGAACTCCCGGACCGCTCTGCACAAAGCCTGTGGCGTTGTCTTCAGTATTTTCGGAAAAGCTGAATAAAATATTTCCTTTCTCAGCAACGATTTCTGATACATCATTGGGGTTAATATTCTGACCGGAATATAACACATCACTGATATTCCCATTTTCCGCTATTATCTCGGCTTTCTTGGGCAGGAATAAATTCAGGTTCTCAATATTCTGTCCGGCGCTGATTTCGATTGGAACCGTATCATCTGCGTGAACGGGACTTGCCGCGTGAGATGAACTCAAAAACAGATTATCAATAATTGAAGGCGTTACTGTGCCATTAAATATATCAGCAGGATCCATATCGGAAACAAAAATTTGCGAACTTCGCGGATCCGGATCCCCGGGTGTGAAGTATTGCCCGTTAATAGATCCCCCGGCGGCGAGAACCAGATTACCGGAAGGGGAAGGCAACAGAGCAAAATCGTGCTTTATTAAAATATCTCCGCCGGCTTCAATTATCAGGATGGGTGGCAATATTTCTTCTGCATAAGGCGTCCATGGACTATGAAAGGGATCCTGAAGACCAATGGTCACATCTTCTCCAGCTTTGAGAGTAACGCTGGCATCTTCCGCATATCCCATGTCGATTGATGCCTGTGGATGAAATTCCCAATAACCAGTAGATAACTCCGCGGTAAGTAAGGGATTCAACACTGTTGCCATATAAATATTTCCCTGGGCGGTTATATTTATCTGGCTGTCAAAGGTCTCGACTACTTGCGGTTGGCTTGCCGAACCAAAGTTTCCCATCGCATGGATTTCTACGCTGCCTTGCGCGTTAAGAAACCATCCTATGATATCTCCGCCGGCATAGATGGTAAGGTTGCCTTCATCATTCTGTCCGAAGGTTCCGGCCTGAGACAGAAAATTACCACCGGTGCGAACAATAAGATTCCCTCCCCCCATTGTGGCCAGGCCTGCCGTCGGATTTGTAATGGGGGTCCCAGACCCATAATCGGCTGACCAGTTTAAAACTTGATCATAAAAAAGATAAGTGCTGGAATCCCATTGACTGCTTGCCAAAGCTACTCCCCATGCTCCTGTATCATTTCGCATTCCTAAATTACCGCCTACATTAAGACAAATATTTCCGCCACCGGTATATGTCCCGTATTCATCATCATAATTACTTGACCAACCGGTTGTCCGGATAGCGCCCAATGTGGCTATTCCCCTTACAGTCTGACTTGTCAAACTAAGATTCCCGACCACATTGATATCGATATCACCCGTTGCTGTCTGAATTGCTCCGCCGTTAATCTGAAGATCGCGGCCTACAAAACCGGAAATATCTCCATTATAAGAAGCAAGATTGTAAGTCATGAAGTTGTTAATCATATAACGTGGCGCTGAATTCTGTCCCCTGCCGATTATGGTATCGCCTCCAGAGGCAAAATTAATGGGAGCGCTTTCAGTATAAACCAGTTGTTGATTGGCGATGGTCAGGTTGCCCGTGCCGTTGCGGTTTACAGCCATATAATTGGCGCTACCCAAATCGGCGCCCGCAACAAGATTAAATCCCCAGGAATCCCTTACATTGGAAGGCGATAGGCTGTACATATCTGTGGGATGATCCACGAGATTGGCGTTTATATTGAGATTGCCGGCGGCCCGTATCGTCAGAACACCGGGCTCATCGCCGTAGCGATAGTTCGTCAGGTCCACCGATTGCCCCAATGTAAAATTACCCGAAGTGTCCACTTCGATTCCGGGTAGAAAATAGAAAATGGAAGCAATGGCCGGTGCGCTGCCTTCCAGCCGGGCAACCGCCGTATTGTTGTTGTAATAATTTGAAGCATCAGTGAGCCACGATGAACTGAAGGATGAACCGGTATAGGTTCTGACCGCCTCGGCATAAACGGCGGATGCGCCGGTAATGGTTCCATTTAAATTTATATTCACATCGTTGCCGTTTCGCTGCGCTCTTAAATAAAGAATTCCGCCATCACCGCCCGTCCCGCCGGACACATTGATTGCTGAACCGGTATTGACATTGACATAACCACCCGCGGAGTTCAAAAGCACTTCGCCGCCCTGAGCAGCATTTGATGTTGCCTGCGCATTAATTGTTCCATTTATTTCGACGTTATTTTGAGCGTAGAGCTCCACATCGCCGCCCTGCGTGCCGGAAGCGTCCAGCATGCCGGAAACATTAATCTCACCGCTATCCGCGGTAAGTTTGATATTTTGCGCTGTCAGAGTATCGCTTGATGCAATGTCAATGTTCCCCTGACTGGTACGGAGATCAACGCTCTGCGTAAATCCGCCTGATGCAAGAGCATCCATAAGACCGGAAATGTCCGCATCGGCAAGCTGATTTGTATCCAGTGCAAATGAACCGCCTGCACCGCCATTGGCCTTGCCGGACAGAATTCCGCCGATAGTAACTCCTCCTGTTGGCGCCGACAGAGTAATGCCTCCGGCAGCTCCCTGCGCTCCGGCGGAGACATCTATTAAAGACCCCGCATCCAGTTCTATCTTTCCGTTGTTCGCCTGCAAAGTAACCATGCCTCCGGGAGCGTCATCGGTCCCCCTGGCGAGTATCTGACCGCCGCTGCGCAGAAAAACTCCGTCGGACTTGCCAGATCCTGTGGCAACAAGTTGGATATCGCCGCCGTCCACCTGAATCTTCGTACTGTTATCAATGCTTTTTGCCAGGAATTCCAGCGTGCCGCCGGCCACGGAAGTTGTCCCCTGCACTCCGCCGCTGTCGGTTAACGTAATCGAACCCGCCGGATTCGAATCGCTCTTACTGCTCCCCGCCACAACAAGAAAGTCGGCGGTCTGATATGTTCCATCTGTTTTAAGGCCTGAAGTGGTGGTTACGCGGGCAGCACTTATTGTTAAATCGGCGCCTCCGGTTGCGAGCGATCCGGCGCCTTTAAAAGCAACATCGCCTTGGCTGTTGAGTGCGATATTCGAGAAACCACTAAAGAGAACATCGCCGCTGCCGACAGTAACAGTGGTGCCGCTAAACGATATTTGACCGGCATTGGTAGAAACCGCAGCAGCCGTGGAAGAGCTTCCCGAATTCTGCAAATTGATTGCTGGCGCGGTTATCTTAATTTCGTCCGTGCCGCTTATCATTCCGACAATTCTTTGAGCGTCAAGTGTCAGGCTTCCAACCGCGGAAAGCGAAGTTACGCCCATGAACTGAATATCGTTATTACTGGCAAAGGTGATGTTTTCATATCCGGAAAAAAGGTTCAACACGTCATCTGTCACATGAAGGCCGGTTGCAGAGGAAGGTGTCGTTTCCCCAAAATAAATATTGGCGCTTTTCAGCGTGATGGAGCTGTTGTCCACCTGAAGTTTTCCGTTGATTCCCTCAACATTGTTGACATCAAGCGTTATATTGTCTTTCGCGTATAATATGGAGCCATCGGCAATACTGAGGTTTCCCGTCGTGGCAAGAGTTATCTCATCCGCGCCGCTGGTTCCGGCGGTATTTTTCACACCAATATTCACTCCTGATTCTATTGTAATGGACGGAGCTTCAGTCGTTGTTTTATTGGCGGTAAGAGAAATATTTTCCACATCCAGAACTACGCCGGACTCGATATCTATGCTATGAGTATTGTCGCCGCCCAGATTTACCTCGCTGAAACCTTTTCCGGAAAGGCTTTCTGCGGAAATTATCATCTTATCCTGAAGGCTGGAATCAACTTCCGTATTGAAATCAAATCCTGCGGGCAGGAGATTTCCCCCGCTTTGTTCAACGATTATATTCAGGCCGCTCAAATTCAGAACACCGCCCTCATAGCCGGACATGGCCACAGCCTGCAAGACACAGTCAATTATTGTCGTCTTCCCTGTGATGGTTATATTTCCGGCATTACCGGCTGTCAAAGTCTGCTGTCCGAAACTTCCTTCTGCCAGAACATCCGCAGCAGGTCTTACAATGTAAACCTGCGGCGCGGTTGCGCGAATTGCTGTATCGGCCACCGATGCATATCCAACCGTGAGGGAATAACCCTGGTTGGTCACCGCGCCCTGAACAGGAATAATACTGCTTGATTGCAATTCAATGATATATGCCCCGGGCAGAAAAGCATATTCAACCGGCAGCAGGGAATAGGTTCCGGCGGCTAAACCGCCTCCTCCGGTTAAATAAACGGTAGCTCCGGGCAACTGTATGGAATTGCCGCTGATGACAACATACGTCCCCGGGTTTGTGAGTGGATTGACGGAACCTGCGGTGCCTGCCTGCCAAAAATAAGAAAAAATCGACCCGCCGCCGGAAGCGTTGATTGTCGCGGTACTGGCGGCTATAACATCCCCTCCGGCTGCATTGATAGTTATGGAACTCGCGGGAGCGCTATCTACCTCTACTGCCGTGTTTTTATTATTCGTTATCGTCCACACGCCATTAGCATCGAGATCGCCATATTGGACCGCTGTATTGCCGGCTGTCGTAACGACGCTGTCGTCGGCAAGATAAATCCGCGCGCCCTGGCTTGTACTCGGATTTCCAATGTAATTCTGAAGGGTGATGGTGCCCATAGGCGCCGCCAGTACGCCTTCAACATCAATGCCGCCCAGCGCTCCAACGGTCAAACTACCGCCGGCGGAATATATTAATCCTCCTATGGGAACATTTGCCGGAAGAATCGTTATCTTGCCTGTGGAAAAAAGATCACAGGTGGAATTCGTCGTCGGATATATGCGATCGGCTTTCATGGTCAGATTTCCGGCAACATACAATTCTCCAAAGTCCATACCAGCAGGATATGTATAAAGCAGACTGGTCAGACGAATGTCTCTTGTGGCTTCCAGATTCACATCTTCAAATCCGCTGACATTAATGCTTCCGGTCAGGTCAATCCAGCTGGCGCTGAGCGTCAGATTTCCACTTCCCGCAGTCGGTTGAACGCTTGCTGCATTAGTCGAAGTATTAGTGAGAACAATCCAGGGAGCTCTGAGATCTACGATATTTCCATTAGATCCGATTATCTGTGATGCATCGAGAGTCAATTGTCTGCCTACAGTTTCGTCGATATCCCCGTTCAATTGCAGAACGCCGTTGGCCTTAAGGGTAACACTGTCAAATCCGGCGGTAAGATAAGTCTTGATATCCGAATCGCTTATGTTAAGCATTCCACGAGTATTATTGATGCTTAGCGTTCCGCCCTGTACTCCGCTCATTTGCGCCTCTGCCAGCACATCGCCGCTCCAGTTCAGGGTGCCTCCAAAATTCAGAGAAAGGCTTCCGGGATTGCTTGCATCCTCATAGGTTACTATCTTTCCGTTAGTCGTCTGCTGTGCATTTTCCACCATTGCAGATCCGGAAATGTCGATCAACGACCCCTGCTCCAGAATAATGTTGCCGGCTGCCGAAACGGTTACGGCGCCGCCGCTTTTTGGGGTATAGGTTACGCCGAAACCGGGAAGGGCCGTCGCATCGGAAAGGTTATAGCCGGCCGCAAGAATTTGTGCGCCGTTTTCCAACGTTACATCGCCTTCACTGTAGACATCACCTGTTACTGCAATATTAATCGTTCCGCCGGGAGACTTGAGTGTTCCGGCTACATCCACCCCGGCCGGAGCTGACAGGCTTATGGTTCCCCCCGGAGCCGTGCTAACCACAGACCCGGAAGAAACAGTAAGTGTCTCCGTCTGATCAACAGTCGATATAAGGTTGTTCTTAGCTTGCTGGTAGGCGCCGATAAATGTTTTGCCTGCTCTGGCAGTGAAGGACGAAGAACCGGCCATGAAGGCCACTGAATCGTCAAGTTGTATAAGATCCGGTCTGCCTGCCGCAACGGGCAGATCCTGGCTGTAGCCGGATGCAGCGTTTCCTGATTGCAGGGCTGACGACGGGTAACTCAACCTTACCAGAGACGGGGTGATAGCTGCGTTTATTTCGATATTGTTAAGACTGTTCAGGGTAATCTTCGTGAAACCGGTATCGTCAAACCGGTCTCCCGCCAGAACGAATTGACCCGCCATGTTCGCGGGAACAACGCTCACCGCGGTGAAATCTTCGGGCCATTCCGGCGCCGTACTGTCCACACTGATATTCGTCGAATTAAGCGTTATGGAGCCTCCGCTGATTTTTCCGTTGGCATCAGCCAGGGCATACCCGCGCAAATCGCCATTTAGCATAATGTTCGATCCCTGAATGGTCAGGCGGCCCGCATTACCGCCGGTAACGCTGCCTTTTGGGCTGATGATGTAGCCGCCGCTCACATCCACTACCGCTCCGCTTTGGATGAAGACACCTTGTCCATTATCAGTTTGATCTTCAATGCTGATACTCCCTCCGCCAATCTGACCCGAAGCAGGGGAGGAAGCGGACGTATCCCCGGCCAGGGTATTGTCTATTTTCTGCCCGGAGACATCAAGACTGCTTCCGGAACCGAGGAATATTTCCCCTGTTAACTGCTTATCGGACGGCAGATAATCCGAAATGATCAGATTGATGGCGCCTGAAGGAACGCTGATGCTTCCGTAATCCTCAATGCGGCGGGCAAAAGCCGTAAAGGTGCCGCCCGGTAACAAATTAATTTGAGAACCGCTCTCCGTTGTTATTGACGTGTCGGCATACAGAGAAAGATTGCTCAAGCCGGCAGCGTTTATTGTACTTGCCGGAACGATAGTAACATCACTGGAGAGGGTATCTGTAGGGCCGAAATTTGAACTCAAAATCGGTGCCGAACTTGTTCCAATGATAATCTCCTTTACGGAAACATCGTCCATGCCTATGTTTTGTTTAGCAGGTACCGTCCCTATAATCAAAGTGCCACCTCGTGGAATTTCCAGTCCCTGGGCTACGGAGAGCAAATAGGCCGATCCGGACGTCAAATCCATTGTCGTCCAGGCATTTTGAAAAATGCCCCTTGTTGCCGATCCCTCGAGTTGTCCGTCCAGAACAACTGTTCCAGCGGAAAGAGAAAGCGTACCGGCGTTGCCGCCCTGTGTGTGAGCCGCCACGTATGTTCCGACCCCTTCGATGATCCGATCATACGTAAGGTAAAGAGGAGCGTCGCTTATGTCATAAATTTTTCCGCCGGAGACCAGCTTGGTGGAGTCCACAAAGCCCCCGCTGTAATTTATTCCGCCGCCGGAAAAATCAATGATCGCACCCTCTTTGAGAATAATATCGCTGGAGCCGCCGGTGCAATTGATGTTTATTGTTCCTCCATTAATGGCCTGTTCCAGGGCTGTTTCCTCACGGTTCAGAATAGCGTCATTAATGTTACCGATGGAAGATCCCGTAAGAACATTCGCCGTTATTGTCGCCCCCTGCAAAATGCCGCCTTTCTGCCCATAAGCATCAGCCAGTTCTACGCTGTTGAGTTGCACTTGAATGGCCAGTGCGGAGGCGCTCTCATTGCTCCAGGCACCGGCAACACTGACGGTGCTCCCCGTTTCGAGAAATACCCTGTCCGAGGCAGTCAGAGTTATCGAACCGGAAGGTGCGCTGACAATCCCGTTTATTTCGATAATTCCGGTAGGAACCGATTGGGAATCGTTGGGATCTGCAAAATTACCGTGCATATTTATGACACCGCCGATTGATGATGTGGAAGTAGTGGATTCATCGGATGACGTGGAAATGGGGGATTCGGTTACACTGCTGCTGCCGGTGGTAATCTGATCCTTCGCAATCAGTTCTATTCGTCCTTGCTGATTGACAGCCGTCACGGAGCGGATAAGACCATCCTGATTTACCACTCCGCCATACATGCCGACCATGCCTTCATCCGCCGTTAATTGTCCGCCTTCTCCGTTTACCGCATTGCCGAAACCGCCTTTAATATCCACAATGAGAGCAGTTCTCTGGTAACCAGTGAGGGCCGGATTAACGACAGGTACTATCAGGTCAACCAAAGTGCCGGCAGCCAGGCCGATCTGGCCTACCGGAGCGTCAATGCTGCCGTAGTTTTCCACTGTGGGTCCGATGAGAAATACGGAGCCGCCGGTTGCGGCGTTGATCGTCCCGATATTCGAGACTGCAGCATTGGCATTGTACGTTATGCCGCTATAGGAATAGGGATTGCCTGATAAATCGACATCATTTGTTGTCGTCCCTGTTTCCACGTAGAAATTCAGCGATCCGTTGATAAAATCGCTGTTCTTGATATTCAGCGCCGAGGCAACAAGAGAATTGACATTGATCTGCGAACCGGGGCCGAAGAGGATTCCGTTCTGGTTGATGAGATAGATCTTTCCATCCGCTGTGAGATTCCCGAAGATAAGACTGGGATTAAGGCTCCAAATACGGTTCAGGGCGGCCCAACTTGCATGGCCCTGCTGATTGAATATGACCGAAGCATCAGCTCCGATATTGAAGGAAGACCAGTCGATAATGGCCTGCGGCTGATTCTGATTGATGACGAGTGTATTAGAGGTAGTTGTAATCCCGGAAATACCCTGCTGGAGGCCCCCTGGTTTCAGAACAGGCAATGCATTGCTTGATGGAGGTATGACGGATGCGTAAAACCCGGGAATTTGGGTAGTTCCCGCCTGCGCAATCACAGTTTGGAAAACAAGACAAAAACACAGCAAAGAAATGAAGAAGTTCTTGGAAAAAGTCGCCAATCTGTCATTCCCGTAACTAATTTTCGTGTCATTTCGAAGCGAAGCGAGAAATCTTGACTTCAATAATTTAAGCGCTTTCAGATTCCTCATCCCGATCGGTCGGGATTTGGAATGACATTCTTTTTTATTGCGACACAGTCTCTTCGCAGAAATGACAAAAATTGACAAAAAATTATTTTTTCTCATCAAAACAGTGCCTTTAATTTAAAATAAAACATGTTGGTGTTTGCCTGTGTTTGATTTGTCGCGTTCAGAGCTACAGCCCAGTCAAACTCGTATTCCAGATATTTCGTCAATGAACCGCGAATTCCCGCCCCCGCCCCATCGAGTGTGATGCTTCCGTTCTGAGCGGGAAGTGGATCCTTAACGTTCAGTTGAGCAATGTCATAGAAAATATAGGGGCTCGTCTGCAACTGCTTCCATATTCCGAATCGGGCAACAGGATCCGGAAAAGAAAGCTCTATAGTGCCGTGTATCGCATCATCGCCCTGCGCTTCGCTTTCCATGTATCCCCTGACGTTTCCCATGCCGCCTGCTACATACTCTTCATTGGGAATCAGCGGTTGATCGGCCGCCTGTCCGTCCACTTTTATCAAAAGCCCCATCCCCCAGGGCAGCTTTTGGTTGCGCTGGATACCTGCTGTGACAAAGAGATAGCTCGCATTCCCCTTGTAACGCGCGTTCTCAAACTGGCTCTGATCCGATACCACCCCCCGTAAGGACAGGTTCAGACCTGCGTTAAACTGGGTCATCCCTCCTCCGTCCTGCAGTACAGAGTTGTATGCAAAGGATAAAGGCATGTAGGTAACCGGCGTAATAATGGACGAAGGTGTTGAACTTCCCGTTGCAGCATTAAAATTGACGCTGGTTTTGAAATCCTTATAGTCGAGACCGATGGTGATGTTGTGAGCGTAAAGATTATAGGGCGGAAGGGGAATAACGTAACGCGTGCCCAGGATCGTCCCTTTGCCGACCACTCTGAATCCGTCACCCACGTCCGTATATGTACTACTGTCCGAACTGATACCGTACAGGACCCACTGGTGATCTTTTTCCCAGGGCGCAGGCAGGATATAGGAGGCGCTGAACACCTGAACTTCACTGGCGTCCTGAGGCGCCGTCTGATACTGAAGGGAAATGGAATGTTCCATTTGCCAGAGGTTGTCATAGCGGATCATGCCCGTCAACCGCAACGGATCCGTGCCATAAGAATTCTTGTCATTTAGCTCCAAACTCCCATGCAGGGGGAAATTGTCATCCACTTTCAGATCGACATCAACTGTACCCGGCTCGCTTCCGGGCGTCATGACCGGCTCAACTTTGAAATCCTGATTTCTGTTGATACGGCCTATTTCTTCCTGAACTTTCGGCAGATAAAGTATCTGGCCCGGATTGAAAGACTGCAAGTCTCTCATCATCTTGTCTGAAGTAAAATACCTGTTTCCTGAAATCTTCACCCTGCCGATCCGGCTTTCGATGACCTGCAGTTTGACCACACCATCCTTGATGGTCTGTTCCGGTATATTCACTAAAACAGCGGGATAACCGGCATCGTGATAGAACTTTTCCAGCACGTCGCGTGCCTTTTCCACATCCTCCGCGGTTTTTTTCACACCAGTGAATGACTTGACAACTTCCCGCAGTTTTTCCGCCGGGAAAAGGCTGTTGCCGGAAATTTCAAAAGTTTTTATCCGGAAAGGCATCGTTTTTTCATCCTGCTTTGCATGGCTCAAAGGCAGAAAAGCATGAAATGCAACAAGCAAAGCAAGTATGATTAAAAATAATTTTTTACCGGCAATCGTGTAAGATTTCATTTTCCCGATGTTTTTTCCTTGTTGGATTCAGCCTCTGTTATACTCTGAACGGTCACATCGCAGGAAAGCGTTTCACGGCCAAAGGGATTTCTGTAGTCAATGGTCATGGTCTTGTCGTCAACATCCGTTATCCGGCCGATCAGATAAGCCGAACGGACGAGACTCCCCGCACGTGCGTCAATATCAATGTCATAGGAATCGGTTTCTTCGCTGACATGTTCGTCGCCAAACGGAGTTTTCACGACTACGTCCTTTTTCGGTAACAACCGTATGACAACTTCTTTTTCGGTAATATCTTTCACTTGGCCGTCAAACAGCGGATCATAACTAAATATTTTCCCTATCTCCGGAGATGCTCCGGCTCGTGAGTGGAATTGGTCAATGGTTATCTTGATTTCTTTGGGCATCTTGTAAAATCGCGGCAGACTGATGACATACTCTGTTTTTGTTCTAAGAGAAATGTCCTGCGTCGTCAATTCCACGTGACGTGTCTCGCCTTCCCGGAGGCCGGTCAAATATCCGGCCAGCCGCGCCACAATTTCATCTTCAAAAGGTTTTTCTATTTCCTCGGTTATTTTTTCATCGGAACCTTTCACAACGACAGGCACCGGATCCGTCTTGGAGCGCACTTCATAAATGTTGGACCTGGTCCGGTCTTTACCTACGGCATTATCGTCCGTCGCCGCCGCAATTTTTCCGTCGGGCAGCATGCACTGGAAATGAATGCCTGCAAGATCGCCCGGTTTCGCTTGTTTAATATTTCCTGATGTCGCACACCCCGCGAGTATGAGAAGCAAAAAAATAATTCCCGGTATTTTCCAGCGATTTGTTTTCGATATATTAATTGTTTTCATCTTTATTAAGTTTCCCTTCCTCTTTTCTTCCCTTTGTTTTTTTCTCCCCGGCAACGGAAGCGTCGCCATCGATTTCCTCAAATTTCTCTATCCTTCCCAGACTGCCCTGGGTGAAATTGATCTTGATATAGCCGGTAATTTCACTCTCGATAAGATTCTCAATGACTTCCACCAGTCTTGTCATCCTATCCATATAAAATCCTTAGCTAATACCGTTTTAAATTACCGTAAAATACCCGGATTAAGAAGAATGAATAAGCCTTTTTCCGGTTTTTCAGTATTTTCAGCGCCCTTATCATCAGGCCTTCTTCTTAATGGCAGCATAACTAACATAGCTTTGTTGTGATATTGTTGCGGCTTCATGAAAGATTGATAAAAAAATGCCCCCCTGTTTTACCCGGTCTTTTTCGGTCTCTTGCCCAAATAATATCCATGTAGGGCGTGTTTGCTTTTCCCCAAACGCACCTTGGGGCTGGTTCAATCTTGCAGATTGAACCAGCCCCAAGAAACACCTGTAAAAAAAAGGGGGCTTCCGAAGAAGCCCCCGTCGCTGTCAACCCGACTAAGCAACGATTCATCTATTACTGTTTGAGGTGTCGTCGGTGTGTGACATAATTTAGAGTTGCTTAGGAAGACCAGCAATATTACCAGTATACGAGGGATACGTCTGATCCGTTCCCTTTTCATAAATCATCTGACTCTGCTCAGCCCAATAATAACTTTCAGTTCCAGCAGCACCAGCTCCAACATTATTATAAATATTACCGGTATTACCAATCCATGTCAAAATGCCCGGTATACTCGAGCCGCTGACCAAACCCGCTAAAGTCTGATCTGTGAGGCCGTTCAGGTAGGTTTTATCATAATATGCCTGCTCGTTTGTCCAGAAATCATAGCGGCCGTAATAAATGGCTTCAGCAGTAGGGGCTTGTCCTTGATAGGTTAGCGCAGCTATATTAGGGGCTTTACTGGCCATAATCAATTGCTGATCAGCATCTAGATAACCGATGGCGCCTGCATATGTATTAATGCATGTCCTCTCAGCTGTCGTTCCATCTTCGAAATAGATATTTGGCAGGCTTGAATTGTAGGCTGCAAGAACGCCTTTAACTTTAACTTGGCCAGGCGCATTCTGTGCACTAGCAAGTAATTTACCCCATCCGTTGCCTCTTACAACCGCGAAGTCAAGCGTGGCATGGGAACCGGAACCGGCATGGCGCATACAGAGAGTTACTGGCAGGGTCGGATAGTTGACACCCAATTGATTCCAATTAGCTATTTGGCCGGAGAAAAGAACAACGGCCATCATACGGGTGATGTTATTGCTCATGGCAGTATTCAACGAACTGGAAGTATTGACAAAGAACGCATAGGGAACGACAAGGAGGTTGGGTGCAGCAGTCAAATTACTTGTATCAATGCCGGTGAAATTTCTATTGATTATTGACCCGGCGGGGTAGTTTTGATCTCCTATAGAACTTTGCTGAAATGAACTACCGGCAACATCGGATGCGCCAATGATCGTTCTGACACATGTAAACCCGCAGCTAGTACTTGTGGGGCAATTAGTTTCATCTGTCATTCTCCGGTAATGTCCGTCCGATCCGTTCGCAACCCACGTATCGTAGTTGAGATCACCCGACTTGCATACTTCGGTACTCAGAGTACCGTCGCTGGTGGAACCTGCACTGCCATTCAGGGCATAAATACCGTCATAAGAGGGGTAGGATGAAACACGGATAACGTAATGATTGCTACTGCAATCAATATATGTTGCTACATCATTGCTGTCACTTTGTACTTGGGTAGCCGTACCACCCGGACAAACAACGTTCTGGAGATAAGGCGTCGCCACGCTATTCCACATTGTACCCTGGGCAGACGATCCGAAAATATTGACTTCATATGATGTCGCTAAAGCCGTACCGGCAGCGGCCAGCATGGCCACTCCGGCGGTAAGTGATGCTAAAATCTTCTTGAACTTCATGATTATTCTCCTTAATAAAAATTATTTTGTTATTGGAAAAAACGCACACGCCTTTTCTACGCTGTTTCTCTTCTTCTTCTGATTCCCACAAGACCAACAAGGCCGGAACCCAAAAGCCATACCGCCGCAGGCAACGGAGTGCTGACAAGAGGAATAATCTCGGTGGAACCGTTCGACCAGGTACGGATATCGGCAATTGCGATTCCATTGGAAGAAGTATTTGCTACACTGGAATCATAATAATACAGGTACTGATCAACATAACCGGTGGTAGATAATCCCGCAAGGCTCGTTACTCCTGAACCTAGAGGACTTTTTATAAAACCTCCAAAATTGCCAACATTGACTCCATTACCATCCATTATTTTGTAGAATGAGTTTAAGGCCGAAGATAATCCGATAGCCTGAGTTGATGTCCCATCTGAGCTAAGTGTGCCCGATAGACTCTTGTAATAGTTTAATACAGCTGTGAAGCTACTGGCTGCAGATGACATTTGACCGGCTGCATTAGTTTGTGTCCCCGTGGTTGGACCAGATACCCAAAAATCATCAGTCCCGTCATATATAAAATACGCTACATTAAGTTGTGACATACTCAATCCCGAAAATGCGGAACTGAAGTTAACCGTATTGGTTAAAAGTGTATCTGTGGTTACCGAGTTTAAGGTGGTAAAGTTTGATAATGCTGAACCAAGATCAGTCGCAACTTCGGCTCCACTTCCGCCATTCACATATACTACCTGTATTAAATCACCATCCATGGGCGAGAAAGCTGCCATGACCTGACCGGCAAAACTGAACATCAGCATGAACGCTGCCGCAATTACTAAAAGTTTCTTTTTCATTAATATCTCCTTAATTTATTAATTTAATCAAAAGATCTGCTGAAGGCTTGTGCCCGCAGCCTGCCTGTTTTATCCTTGAAAACCGCAAAACATTTTACCTTCCTACCACCTCCTTTTATTTGTTTTATTTGAGCTTATTGACTTTTTCCAAGAAAAAAGCCCAAACCAAGTACAACAAGCTCTCGATTCGGGCTTTCTGTTACCTTTTTCAGGTCAGCGAAGTACCCTGTATAAATAAAAAGCCCGAATTAAGAAAACACTACCTTCTTAATCCGGGCTTTCTGGTTCCTCAGGCAGATTTTCTGCCGGTCAGCAAAGTACCCTGAATATTTATTTCTTCAGAATTTCTTCAAACTTCTCTATTCTGCCAACGTTTCCACGGTTAAAATTTACTTTCATATATCCGGTGAATTTCTTTTCCATAAGTGCCTTTATGACTTCCAGAATCTTCTTTACTTTGTCCACCGGTTTCTCTGTGTTCATACTAATGAATGCCCTTGTAACTAAAAACCATTTTGCTATTATGACCGTACATTAACACTTAATTATTACACCCTGATTACGGCCAAATGAAAAAACAGTGATTTTTTTCGATCCTTCATTATAAATTTCTTTTTTCGCCTTCCGGTTTTCTCTTTGCTGGTTCAATCGTCCGTCGATTGAACCAGAAGATTTCGGAGCAATCAACATGATTGCTCCAGCGAGAAATTGTGTTCGTAGAACCGGCGCTGACATATCGATTCTTTATTTGACGCCCTTTTATCAGGGCTTTATTGCATTTTTATTAAGGGCAAGTGACATTGTTATGAATTTTTCGTCCAATATGTTTTTTTGCTTTTATTTTGTTTTGTTAATCGTGTAAGAAATCAGGCAAAAACTATTTTGTTATTGATGATAAATTTTTTCCTGATTCATACAAAACTTTTTTGAGGAATTTTTATGAGATATTTTCCTCAAATATTAAAAGGGAACTAAAAGCCGCTTATGACAAATAAACCGGATATCCATTCGCAAAAACAAAAAATGATTATATATGTTGTTTTGATTATAGTTACGCTTGCAGTTTTCGGACAGGTGTATAAATATGACTTCACCAATTTCGACGATTACGCTAATATCACCGAAAATCTTCAAATCCAAAAAGGCATCTCACCGGACGGCTTTCGCTGGGCGCTTACAACAAGATATTTTGATCTGTGGAATCCGATGCTGTGGCTTTCCTTTATGCTGGATTATCAATTTTACGGCGCTGACGCCGGCGGGTATCATGTCACCAATCTTATCCTGCACATATTGAGTACGCTGCTGCTCTTTTGGCTTTTCTGCCGCATGACCGGCGATATCTGGCCAAGCGCCTTCGTTGCGGCATTCTTCGCCCTTCACCCCCTCCATGTCGAATCGGTCGCCTGGGTATCCGAACGCAAGGATACTCTCAGTGCTTTCTTCTGGATGATCACTTTATGCTTTCACGTTTACTATACGGAGAAACCAAATATAAAAAGATATCTGCCCGCTGTCTTTTGTTTCATGCTGGCCTTGATGAGCAAGCCGATGGTTATAACGCTGCCTCTGATTTTGATTCTGCTGGACTACTGGCCGTTGCGACGCTTTCCCTTTCAGGTAAACAGGCCTGTCCGGGCGGATATTTCTCCTGTTCCAACCAAACAAAAAAAGTTGAAAAAAAGAGAAAATATATCTGCGATTGGTAAAAGTGCATTGCCGGAAGTCAAAATGATGTTATTCGGCGCCGACCGGTGGCGTCTGCTGGAGAAAATACCTTTTTTCACTTTGTCCATTATTCTGGTGATTATTACTCTCCATGCGCCGGAAGCGACAGGCACTACATCTGCGAAATATTTTCCTTGGAGCGCACTGCTCGCCAATGCCCCCGTCTCTTTTGTAACTTACCTGATGAAAACTTTCTGGCCGTATGATCTGGCCGTTCTTTATCCTTTCACGGAACAAATTCTCCTTTGGCAGATCGCGGTATCCGTTTTGCTGATTATCATTATCTGCACCTTGATCAATGCAAAGGCTAAGAAATTTCCGCATCTTTTCACCGGCTGGTTCTGGTTCTTGATAACCATTCTGCCGGTTATCGGAATCTTACAAATTTCTGTGACGACGCCGTATGCCATGGCCGACCGATATCACTATTTGCCTTCCATCGGTCTTGCCGTGATGATGGCATGGGGACTGCCCTCTCTGATTAAGAATGAAAACATGCGAAAGAAAATTTTTCTTCCGGCCGCGATAATCTTTCTGGGCATCATGGCCGTTTTCAGTTGCCGGCAGTGCGCCTTCTGGAAAAACAGCGAGACCCTTTTCAACCATACCCTGATGGTAACAAAAAATAATTATGTTATACAAACCTTTTTGGGTAATTTTCTTTCCGACGAAGGAAGATCTCAAGAAGCTCTTGAGCATTTGAACGAATCCATTCGTATAAAACCGGATTATGACGATGCCTATTCCTATCGTGGAATAATCTTTGCCAAATTGGGCAACAATCAATTGGCCATCGAAGATATTAATAAAGCCATCGGTTTAAATCCGAATAATTCAATAGCCTATATCAACAGAGGCATAATATATTCCGCGCTCGGCCAATATCAACAGGCCGTCGAAAGTTATAATGATGCCATTCGCTTAAAACCGGATTGCGCCGGTGGATACTATAATCGTGGAATTTTATACAATTATCTTGGTCAGAATCAATCTGCTATTGAAGATATCAACAAAACCATCCAATTGAGCCCGGATTATGTCCCTGCCTACCATATTAGAGCTGCAATTTACCTGAATCAAGGAAATAAAGAGATGGGCTGCTCTGACTTGCAAAAAGCGTGCGAATTGGGAAACTGCGAAATACTGAAATCGGCCAGAGACAGGGGATACTGCCCATGATTCTTGATTTTTATTTCTGTTGAAATATGCTAAATTATGATTATTCACATATAGCTCATCGTTACTGTTGACTTTTTTTACTGTCCTGAACAATTTGACATAAAAGCTAAGATTTTGATTTTCTACTCAGTAGCCATAAGAGGGCCAGTCCGGAACCAAACAGAGGAAAAGCTCCGGGAAGAGGAGTGGTAGACGGAGTCGTCCCCGAACCCGAGCCGTTAGGCGGATAAAAATATATAAGACCGCCCGATACGGTACGAGAGCTGATTTCATTCGCATACGGGCCGTACTCTGGAATTGCGAAACTGTTAAAATTGCCGCTGTTGTAATCGTTGAACTGCACGAAACGTCTGACATCTTCTGCGCCGTATGTTCCCGCCGGAGCGCCAATATTTTTCAACGCATCATCCGCCGGCGACCCAAAATTCTTCACAACAGTCCCGCCGAAAACAAAAGCCCGTTGCGCGGCATCAACCGATGCATAAGAATATTCCGTAATAAGGCCTGGTCTATTGACGTAATAGGTGCCGTCAGTTCTTCTCGGAATGCCAAGATTCAGCAAATTAAAATAGTTCCACTCGTCGGTATAGGAAGAAGACTTACTGCTTAATGATTTTTCGGCATCCTCTCCCGGAATTAAACCCGCAATCGAATAACCCCACACGGCAAAAGCCAGTATGATACTTGCCATAATGATTGCGGAAATATTTGTTGTTAAAACACTGATCCCTGAGATTGGAGTGAAAACTTTTTTTTCATTTTCCAAGTTGTCCATTTTCACTTCCATTTCCGTCAGTGCAAAATAAAAAGCCTGTCATCATAAGAATTAAACACTTGCGCTTCCGGCTTTTTGTTTTTCAATGGATGCAACCGGTTTGTCCTCTGGATAGAATGTATGAATTCTTTACTGCTTTTTGTGTTTTACATGAAAATTGTTACGTTTTTGTTAAGATTTGTTTATGTTTTTATAGAGAAGTTTCTTTGGCTGGTTCAATCAGAATGATTGAACCAGCAGAGGATGTTTAAATAATCAACGGCAGTTCCCCTTACTCTTGGCCATTTCTAACAACTTGCATTTTCCTAATTCACACGCTTTTTGAGCATCACGACAGCCGGAGATATTATCGCCCTGATCTAAATAAATACAAGCCCTGTTATAATAGGCTTCCGCATGGCCCGGTTTGATTTCGATTGTTCTGCCATAATCCTCAATAGCCTGCCTGTAATTGCCGAGGTCAGCATAAGCATTGCCCCTGTTATAATAGGCCATTGTATAATCTGGTATGATTTCGATTGCCCTGTTAAAATCCTCAATCGCTTGCTTATAATTGCCAAGGTTAGCATAGGCAAAACCCCGGCTATTATAAGCCTCTGAATAAACCGGGTTGATTTCGATTGTTCTGCCATAATCCTCAATAGCCTGCCTGTAATTGCCGAGGTCAGCATAAGCATAGCCCCTGCTATAATAAGCGAGCCAATTATTATCAGTGACTTTCAAAGTGTGACTGAAAAAATTGATGCTGTCTTTCCAGTAGCCGCATTGATTCCAGGATAGAAATGCCATTATGACCAGAAAAATTATCCCTGTCGGAAATAAAAGTTTTTTTCTTATTTCTTCACTTTTAATCAAAGCCGGTATGCCCCAAGCCAGCATAATTGCAAGGCCAATAGAGGGCAGATAATGATAGCGGTCGGCCATTGAGTATGGTGCTGTTCGCGATATCTGAATGATTCCAATTACCGGGACAATGGTTATTGAAAACCACATCCATCCTGCAAACAGGTATGGCAAACGTTTCATCATTACAATTACCGCGAAACTGATAACAAGAACCAGCAAAGATGCTACCAAGACTTGCCAAAGGGGAATTTGATTGGGAAAAAGATAAAAAAAGGCCAGGTCATGAGGGCAGAATGTTTTCTCCAGATAAATCACAAACGCAACAGGCGCGTTGGCGAGTCGGGAAATAAGAGGAATTTGTATTACATCAGGAGCATCCGACATATCAGGAGTATTTGGATTATAAAGTGTTATGATAACCATAATGATGGACAAAAGAAAAAAAAGTATTTTTTCCTTCAGTTGCCATAATGGAATTATTCCTGCAATCCTCGGTTCTGATACTTTCTGGACACGGGGTGGAGACGTATTTTTCTTCAGAGCTTCTTTCTTTAGTTTGTTTTTCTTTTTCGCTTGATTTGTGGAAGATTGCAAAACTTCCGGAATATTTGTCACGATTTTCCGCGAGTGAAGACGATCCAGCGGCCAGTAATCCAAAAGTATCATCACAACAGGCAGAGTAATAACCATGGGCTTGCTCATAAGAGCGCAGGCAAAGCACAAAAGAACCGGCAGACACCTTCTTATAACCGGCTTTTCCGTGTAATAGACATACAGGCAAAGAGTCAGCATCCAGAAAAATGCGCTCAGGACATCTTTGCGTTCAGCAATCCAAGCAACCGATTCCACATGAAGCGGGTGAAGAGCAAAAATAGCTGCAACAAAGGCGCTGCGCCAGATCGCTCCTGTCATGCGGTTAAAAAGCCAGAATAACAGCAAAGCGCTCATCACATGCAAAATAAGGTTGGTCAGATGGTATCCCCCGGCATTCAAGCCATGGAGTTGATAATCGAACATGAAGGAAATCCACACCAGAGGGTTCCATAAGTCGGCATATCTTGTGCTGAAAGCCCAACGAAATCCATCCAGCGTAAATCCGGATTGAATAACAATGTTCTTTGTGACATAAACGTCATCGTCGAAATCAATGAAGTTGTATTGATTCACCTGCCAGAAAATAGTAAATGTTACAACAGTAAGAACGATATAAACAATCAGTTTCTTTCTGTCTGGGCTAATATTTATTTTATTTAACATAGTGAACTACCGTCGGGAAATTCGGGAAACATAACACTTAGTCCAGTCTTTTGATTTCTTTTGCTGGTTCAATCTTGTAGATTGAACCAAATATTTCGGAGCAATCAATATGATTGCTCCAGCGAGACTCCTAAATAATTTTTTTAAAACTTCAGGCTACCCACGCTCATAACCGTCTGGATCAGCGTGAGGACGATAAAACCCACAAGCATGCCCATCACGATGATAATGGCCGGTTCCAGGAGTGTCAGCGCCCGCTTGACGCTGGTCTTGAATCTTTCGTCAAAGATCTGATAAATTTCAAAAAATATTTCCTTAAGGCTGCCGCTCTCCTCGCCGACGCGAATCATATTAGGAATCATGGGCGGCAAAAATGTTACCTGCGAAAATGAATCGGCTATTTTTTTGCCTTCTCTGATTTGCGCCGCCGCTGCTTCCAGAGATTCCCGCAGGCCCGCGTTGCGGATGAGGCCTGTCGAAAGACGCAGGGATTTGATAAATTCGACTCCCGCTTCCAGCATGGCGTGCATGGAATAGGAAAACTGAGACAACTCCAGATTCAGGATGAGATTGCCTATCAGAGGCACACGGATCAATTTTTCCTGCAGGCCTTCAAGCCGGAACTTTGCCGGATATAATCTGATCAAAATATAGATAGCCGGGAAAATCAATCCGGCAATGAGCATGTTCTGCAGGCTCAGCCATTTGCTGAGAGTGAACAGAAGCTTTGCAGCCGCCGGCAGATTGTCCGCAGAGGCGCCGAAAATCCCCAGAAACCGGGGCACGATGAACTGAAAGATAATAAAGAAGGTCACCAGACTGGTGACGATCAGAAAAGCCGGATAGACCATGGCGTCCCTGATTTCCCCCCGAAACTGAATCTGAAAACGCAGATACCGGGCAATGCTCTCGAATGCATCGGGAAGCCGTCCGATCTCTTCATTGTTGTG
>JBEKJX010000008.1:0-23109 GCA_050011015.1 Smithella sp. | reverse complement strand
ATATTAACGCCTTTTTTCACTTGCCGAACGTCTTGCCGGTATGGCAATGGCTGAGGTGAATCACTCAGTTGAACATTGGCATCTTTTGCAATGTAAGAGCTAAGCACATACATTGTATCGTAAAAGGCCTTGCCATAATTGCCTGCCTGAAGTTGAGGCTTAAAATACTTGTCTCTGATTTCGCCTACCAAACCGTCCGGCAAAATACCTTCCACGCCGTAACCGGTTTCGATACGGATTTTTCTTTCCTTAAGGGTTAAAAATATTAAGACACCTTTGTCTTCTCCTTTTTTACCGATGCCCCATGCTTTATAAAGTCCGTTGACATAAAGGCTGGTTTCTTCTTCCTCCCCAATCGAAGGCACAGTGACAACAACAACCGCCGTACCGGTTTTCTGTAAAACTTCCCGCGCAAGAGCTTCCATTTTAGCCGCGTTTTCCGGATCAATAATATTGGCAAAATCATTGACGGCTCCCCGCGGCGCCGGATATTTATCCGCCGCAAATGTTGTACCGGCGATGAGCGCCATAAATAGCGCGACAGCCAGAACCGATATTATTTTAATTTTATGGTCAAAATATTTTATTTTCACAAATTGCCAATTAATATTTTTTTAAATTTAAAACCCATTCTATAATTTATTCCACCTTAAAATTAACTTCTTTCAGAGTCTTACCGGATGCGTCACGAAGTTCCACTTTCCAATCGCCTTTTAACGCTCTCAATGTTTTATCGGCATGGGTTCTCCATCTCGAACCGGTTTTCAATGTCAGAGCTGTTTTCAACATTTCTTTCTGGTTGTAAATCCAAACGAAGGATATTTCGTTATCCTTTGTTATATTTTTAGTTTCCAGAAAACAGTATACTTTTTCCGTCTCAACAGTAAATTTATCGGCAATGCCCACAGGCTCTTTATCCTTAATTTCAGCGGCCACAACAAATCGGGCAATACTGAACTCGGGTGTATTTTTCACCGGTTCAGCCTGCTTCCCCTGCTGTCCATAAGCTGAAAATAAAGTACTTCCCGCAATAACCACAGCTAAAAATGAAATCAAAATAGAGATACTATACTTTTTCATCTTACCCTCCCTTTTCCAGTAGCATAATGAATCATAAATCAGCCAAGGCTTTGCCACTATTGCGTAAAGTATCTTCGCTGTCAAGCCCAAAGAAAGAAGGTAAAATCAATCTTGCTTATGTGAAAATTAAGTATTAAGAAAAATCAAATTTTCTTTTGCAGAGTAAACTGTGATGTCAAAAATAATCCTGATCCATCCACCGATAGCCAAATGTTCGGAACCGCCCGCGGGCATCGGCAAGTTATCCGCCTGTCTGAATGAAAATGGCATTCACCACGAAGTTATTGACGCGAATCTGGAAGGGATTCTTTTTTTGCTGCGGCATGCTTCTCATAAAAATATGGAGATAAATATCGCCGCGCTGAAAGATAATGCCACGTACCAGAGGCCGGGCCGATACCAGCGGGCCGTTATGGATACTAACCATCTTTTAAATGTTTCGGGTAAATCATGGGACGTTGATCTGTCGCTTGCCGATTATCAGGATCAACGCCACTCTCCGATAAAGAGCGCTGACCTGATACTTGCATCCGAAAAACCGCAAACCAATCCTTTCTATCCTTACTTTCAATATCGGTTGACAAAAACTCTGGAAGGCCATCCTGATTTTATCGGTTTTTCTTTGAACTATCTCAGTCAGGCTTTGTGCGCTTTTGCCATGATTGGCTTCATCAAACAAATTAATCCGCAGCAAAAAATTATTTTAGGCGGATCGCTGGTTACCTCATGGATCAAGCTCGGCGCCGACAGAAATACTTTTGGCGGCCTCGCCAATGAAATAGTGGAAGGCGCGGGAGAAAAAATATTATTGGAAATTCTTGGAGTTAAAGATGGCACAAACAACTCACCGCCTGATTATAATAATTTCCCGATTGATCAATATTTATCGCCCGGCCCGATTCTGCCTTACAGCAGTGCGCGCGGCTGCTACTGGCACCAATGCGCTTTTTGCCCGGAAAAAACAGAAGGAACTTCTTATCTTCCTATCGGAGTTTCCCGGGTAACACAAGATTTGCAAACTATAACCAGGACTTTGAATCCTGCCTTAATTCATATTCTCGATAGTTCCATTTCGCCATCGCTGCTGCAAAATCTGGCGCAAAAGCCGCCGGGCGCTCCATGGTATGGCTTTACCCGAATCACCCCGCATTTAGCCGATGTTGATTTTTGTTCATCCTTAAAACGCTGCGGCTGCAAAATGCTTAAGCTGGGAATCGAATCCGGTGACCAGGACGTTCTTGATCAACTCGACAAGGGAATTGATTTGCCGGTGGCTTCCGCTGTTTTAAAAACGCTGAAAAGAGCAAATATCGCCACCTATTGTTATTTTCTTTTCGGCACACCGCCGGAAACGCAGGAAAGCGCGGCAAAAACAATGGAATTCGTTTGTCAGCACCATGATTGCATTGATTTTTTAAATCTGGCGATTTTTAATTTGCCATCCCAAAGCATCGAAGCCAAGAGCCTGGCTACACATTATTTTTATGAAGGCGATTTATCTCTTTACAAGAACTTTCAGCACCCTTTGGGCTGGCAAAGACCTGCCGTGCGCAATTTCCTGGAGAAAACTTTCAAAAAGCATCCGGCAATAGCGCCGATACTCAGACGCACGCCGGCATTTTTCACTTCCAACCACGCGCCGTTTTTTATTTAAAATAAGCCCTACAGAGATTCATTGACAACAGATGTTTAATATTATAGATGCTGTATCCAATCCGTCTAATTATTAATTTTTTATGCAATCAAAATACTGAACTTCATGGTTCAGAGGTAAAACTTTATATTGAACTTTTACGATGTAAAAAATATATCTGATGATATTTGATAATATAACAATATTCCACATCATTATCCTCTTCGCGATCTACTCTTTCATCGGGTGGATTATAGAAGTGGTCTACAGGTCTGTCACTCAACGCCAACTTATCAACGCCGGTTTTTTATATGGACCTTTTGTTCCCCTTTATGGTTTCTGCGCGGGTTTTATCGTATTCGTTGAATCTTTAATTCATACCTGGCCACTGCCGATCCAATTTATCGCCTACGGCATTATTTTGACCACAATTGAATATTTCACCGGTTTCATATTCGAAAAAGCATTTAAATTAAAATTGTGGGATTATTCTGAAAACAAGTTTAATATTAACGGCAGGGTGTGTCTGCTTTTTTCAATGTTATGGGCCATCATGGCCGTGATATTCATCCTATTTATTCATCCGGTTGTTTTAAATTATCTTCGATCGATGGAGAGGTCATTTCTCCGAATCGCATCCATTGTTTTGTTGATTTATGGCGTCACGGACCTTGTTTTTTCTATTGCATCGATTACGGAGTTTAGAAGAAAGATTGCCTATCTGTATTCTGAATATTTTAATCTGAGCAACACTGAAATCGAAAATATATTTAATTCCTTCAAACGTCTCAGCACCGCGTTTCCTAATTTGAGCAGATACATTGATAACAACATCAACGCTGAAATCAAAAATAAGATTAGCTCGTTTTTAAAATCCATTCCGGGAAAAATCATGCCCGGCAAGGATGGACGGAGACCTTTTGAAAAAGAATTTTACGAGATCATTAATGATATTTACGAACACGAAGAGGTTCTGAAGCTTAAGCTGCATTATCATCATAATTCTTCTATTTACGAACACGTAATGGATGTTTCTTATTTCTCCTACAGAGCGTGCAAGTTTCTAAAACTTGATTACCAATCCGCGGCCCGAGGAGGGTTTCTCCATGATTTTTTTCTGTATGACTGGAGAAATCATGATGTTCCTGATCTTCCCGAAGAAAAATACCACGGCATCGAACATCCCAAGATAGCCCTGGCTAATGCCCAAAAATATTTTATTTTGAATGATATCGAAAAGGATATTATCATAAAGCACATGTGGCCGCTTACGCTGGTTCCTCCGAAATACAAGGAATCCTTTATCGTTTCTTTCGCAGATAAATATTTTGCTTCAAAGGAATTTGTCGCCAAATTTAAACAGAGCAAGATTCAAAATCGCGCAAATAGACCACCCGAAACCCATAGGCCGCGAAAAAAACGCACGGGACGACATGCATCCCGCCATCGAAAATAAACGGAATAAATTGTAAAATTTCATTGCAATGCTTTTGTGACTGCGCTAGTTTACTTTCATGCGCGCATTTCGTCATTTATTTTTTTTATATCTGATCATCATATCAATCATATCCTTAGCCGCATGCGGCAAAAAACCCGCAGCCGATGTTGCTTCGCCTTTATCAGATAAAAAACCGGCTTATGGCGACATTCTGGTGCATGGCGATATAGGCGACGCCAGTAATCTGATTCCGCTTCTGGCTTCCGATTCGGCTTCCCACAATATTGCCGGTATGGTTTACAACGGCCTTGTGAAATACGATAAGAACATGAACATTATCGGTGATCTGGCCGAATCATGGGAAATTTCAAAAAACGGCCTTGTTATAACATTTCATCTGCGCAAAGGCGTCAAGTGGCACGACGGCTATCCCTTTACTTCTGCTGATGTTCTCTACTCCTATCAGGTCACTGTTGATCCGAAAACACCCACGGCTTATGCCGGTGATTTTTTAAAAGTTAAGAGCGCTGAGGCTCTTGATGATTACACTTTCCGGGTTACATACGCGAAACCGTTTGCGCCCGCTTTAATCAGTTGGTCGAGCGCCATTCTGCCCCGGCATTTACTTTCAGGCACAGACATCACAAAAAGCACGCTGGCGCGGCATCCCATCGGCACCGGTCCGTACAAATTCAAAGAATGGGTGACCGGTCAGAAAATTGTTCTTGTTTCCAATCCGGATTATTTTGAAGGGCAACCTTATATTGATGGACGTATTACGCGAATTATTCCCGATAGCGCCACCATGTTTCTGGAATTGCGCGCACGGAACATCGCTATGATGGGTCTGACGCCGCTGCAGTATACAAGACAAACAGAAAATAATTTCTTTAAGAATAATTTCAATAAATACCGGTACTTAAGTTTTGCCTACACCTATCTTGGTTACAATCTGAAAAATCCGCTTTTTACTGACAAGAGAGTGAGACAGGCAATCTCATACGCAATTAATAAAAATGAAATTATCAGCGGTGTTTTACTGAATTTGGGAAAACCGGCAAACGGTCCTTACAAACCCGGAACGTGGGCTTACAATGACAAGGTTAGAATTTATAATTATAATCCGCAAAAAGCCCGTGAACTGCTGCGCGAAGCGGGATGGACAAAACTTAATAACGAAGGAGTTCTGGAAAAAGACGGCAAACCATTTGTTTTTGAAATAGTAACCAATCAGGGCAATGAGACACGACAGAAATGCGCGGAAATCATTCAGCGGCAACTCAAGGAAATTGGCATTACAGTAAAAATCCGTATTCTGGAATGGTCGGCATTTGTGACGGATTTTATAAACAAACGGCGTTTTGATGCGGTGATTCTGGGCTGGACTATTCCGCTTGATCCCGATGCTTATGATGTCTGGCATTCCAGCAAAACAGCGCCTGAAGAACTTAATTTTATTTCTTATAAAAACTCGGAAGCCGACGAAATGCTCGAAAAAGGACGCAGTACCTTCGATCAGAAGGAAAGGAAAAAATACTATGACCGCTTTCAGGAAATCCTCGCGGAAGACCAGCCCTATACCTTCCTTTACGTTCCTGAAGACCTGATAATCATCGATAAACGTTTCCACGGAATTGAGCCCGCGCCCATTGGACTGGAACATAATTTCATCAAATGGTACGTTCCCAAAGATGAACAAAAGTTCACCATGATCAGATAATAATTTCCAGTGCGGCAAGTATTACTCATGACTCTATATTCCGCTCAAAATAACATTGTTGTGGTGAAAATCACCATTTTACGGATATAAAAATTAATTCATGTTTGTTGCCGCATAGATTATTTGCAAATATTTATATTTTATTTTATTATGTTTTCTATTATCGAGAATATAAATACATAATTTTATTGAATTAGGCATATAAATTGCTGTAAATATTCTATTAAGAAAGTTTTCTTTGAGTAAATCCAAAAAATATTTGACAGCGATCGGCTAAATGTAATTCGAGATCGTTCATTAAAAAGTTTAACGGAATCAGAATTACTATGACAAATAAACTCAAACCAAAGAAAAAACTCTCCACGCGGGATGATCTGTCCCATCTTGCAAAAGCCATTCTAGCAAGTGCCGGTGTCGGAATATATATCATACAAAAAAGTAAATTTGCCTATGTAAGTGAGTTGTATCAGAAAATTACCGGCTATACGGACAAAGAACTTATAGGCACAGATTCCCTCAATAAGATTCATCCCGAAGATAGGGAGAAGGTTAGAAACAATGCGATAAAATGTTTAAAAAGGGAAAGCTTTGATGCTTATGAATACAGGTTCATCAAAAAAAGCGGTGAACTGATGTGGGTATTGGAAACGGTGACTCCCATCATATATAAAGGCGGACGGGCAACACTGGGAAGTTTCATGAATATTACCGAACGCAAAAGAATGGAGGAAGCGCTTCGCGAGAACGAGGGGAAATATAGAAGCATTCTTGAGAACATTCAAGAGGGCTATTTTGAAGTTGATCTTGCCGGCAATTATACCTTTTTTAACGATTCGTTGTGCCAGATCCATGGTTACCCCAGGGAAGAATTAATGGATATGAACAATCGGGTCTATACTGATAAAGAAGAAGCAACAAAAGTTTACAAGGCGTTTAATAACGTTTACAAAACCCGAATTCCCCTCAAAGAAATAGATTGGCAGATTACCAGAAAAGACGGCTCAAAAAGATATATTGATGCATCCGTATCGTTAATGGAAGATTCATCAGGTAAGGCAACAGGTTTTAGAGGAGTTCTTCGCGATATCACGGACCGCAAGAATGCCGAAGAAGCGCTGCGTCAGAGCGAGGGGAAATACAGGAGCATTCTTGAAAATATTCAGGAGGGCTATTTTGAAGTTGATCTTGCCGGCAACTTTACTTTTTTCAACGACTCCATGTGCCGAATCGCCGGCTGTTCCAAAAGCGAATTGGCCGGTGCGAATTACAGGCAGTTCTCCGATGAAGAAAATTCAAAAAAGGTTTTTCAGGCATTCAACAGAGTTTACAAAACAGGAGCGCCCTCTGAAGGATTCGATTGGCTTATGGTCAGAAAGGATGGCTCCCAAAGATATATTGAAGCGTCCGCATCGTTGAAAAAAGATTCATCGGATAAACCGAATGGCTTTAAAGGCGTTATACGCGACATCACCGAACGTAAATTGATAGAGCAAGAGCTCAACCATATGGCAACTCACGACGCCCTGACCGGACTGCCCAACCGTTTATTGTTCTGCCAATTGCTGAATCACGCGATTCAGTCCGCGCAGCGCAATAAAAAACAGTTGGCGGTTCTATTTGTCGATCTTGACCGGTTCAAGATTATCAACGATTCTCTGGGGCATGAGGCAGGAGACAAACTGCTGCAGGAGATAGCTCAGCGATTGAAACACTTGCTGAGGGCGGTTGATATTGTCAGTCGTCTGGGGGGTGACGAATTTATTATACTGATCGAAGAAGTAACCGAATTGAATCAAGTAGCAAACCTGGCACACAAAATACTTACAACCGCTATTCAACCTATGGTTCTTATGGGTGAGGAATGCCGCGTAACTGCCAGTATAGGCGTCAGCGTTTATCCCGGTGACGGGCTGGATGAACAATCCCTGATGAAAAATGCGGATATAGCGATGTATTTTGCCAAGGAAGCCGGCAAGAACAATTACCAGTTCTTCTCCAAAAATATTCAGACAAGAGCCAATGAGCGCCTGTCCATCGAAACAAATCTCCGGCGCGCGCTGGAACGAAATGAATTATTTTTGCATTATCAAGCCAAATTGGATTTCAAAACCGGGGCGATCACGGGTGTTGAAGCTTTGCTGCGCTGGAATAACCCGCAACTGGGTTCTGTAACTCCCACTCAATTAATTCCGGTGGCCGAAGAAACAGGACTTATTGTGCCCATCGGCAGATGGGTGATGAAAACAGCCTGCGCCCAAAATGTCGCCTGGCAGCGCCAGGGCCTGCCCGCTATCAGCATGGCGGTAAATTTATCGCTTTGTCAACTAACGGATGACAACTTATTAAAGGATATTAAAGCGGCGCTGGAAGAATCCGGTATGGATCCAAATCTTTTGGAACTGGAAATCACTGAGAGCATGGTAATGCATAACCCCACGCGCCTGATCGCGGTGCTGAATAATATCAGGGAAATGGGCGTGCGGCTTGCCATTGACGATTTCGGAACAGGTTATTCTTCTCTGGCTCAGATAAAAAACTTTCCTGTCAACACCCTCAAAGTGGACAGGTCATTCATTCGCAATCTTCCCAAAGATTCCGATAATAAAGCGATCACCGAAGCGATCATTGTCATGGGCAAAAATCTAAGGCTTACCGTTGTCGCCGAAGGTGTGGAAACCAAGGAAGAGGAGAATTTCCTGCGGGAACAAGTCTGTGACGAGATGCAGGGTTTTTATTTCAGTAAACCTATCGCACCTGATAAGTTTGCTGATCTGTTGCGTAATCACCACAACAACTCTTCAAAAAAAGTCCATTAACGGGAGAATTTTACCTTACCGGTAGTTACCGCCTGCAACTCGTTATTCCAAGCGGATCGGGATCAGGCGAAACTGTTTTCCAGCGCGCTTATATCCACAGAACCTTTATCATTAACATTGGTTTTAAATTGCTTAATTCCCAGAGATACTTCCTGAAGACGGGCGGGAGAAGTCACGGCACAGACGGTCATTTGGGAGAGTTTTTCTATATCCGTGGAAAGAAAATCAAAAATTCCCGTCACCATAGCTTCCATAATATTCGCGGTGACAAGACTTGCGCGGCCTTCTCCGCAAAGATCGAAAGCAAAGCTGTTAAGAGCCATTCCATCAACGGCTTGTGCAATGAGATAAGTGGCATTATAAATCTTATCGTAATTTATATCGGAAATATTCCCGAGGCCAAACAGAAGCAACATTTCGGCGCCGATGCGCCGGGGAAAGGGAATAACAATTTTTTCTTCAAATTCTCCGCAGATTCTTCCCCGCTTAATTTCTCCGGAAATCATGCCGTTGAGGCGCCAGTCAATAAAGCCGCACAGCCCGCGCGGCGGCTTTTCGTCCGCGAAAACACCCAAAGCCAAACATTTATATTTTGGAACGTCGGGAGATTCTGTTGAGAGGGTTAGTTGCATTTTTTTTATTTAATTTCAAATTAAGAGTGTCCAGTATACCATTGATAAATGAACCGGAATTTTCCGAACCAAAAGCCTTTGCCAGATCAACGGCTTCATTTAAAGTGACTTTCGGAGGAATGTCATCACAGTAGAGAAACTCAAAGACAGCCAGACGCAAAATATTTATATCTACACGAGACATTCGCCCCAGCGACCAGTTATCCGAGCAACCGGCAATAAGCTTATCAAGTTCTTCTTTATGCTCACATGTGCCCTGCACCAGAAAGGCGGCAAATTCTTGGGCCGCTTTGGGAGCTGAAAAATTACACCAGAAAAGATCTAAAGCCTCCTGCGCATTAATATTCACAAAATTAAGACTGTAAAGAACCTGTAAGGCAACTTCCCTTGCCTTTCTCCGCTCGCGCATTTAATTAAACCTCAAAGAGCTCTTATCAGATTGCCACATTATTTGATACTTCTGCCATAAAATGATGGCGGTTTAACGTTAAATCTTCTTGAATAAATCAACCATTTCTATTGCCGTCATGGCGGCATCTGCGCCTTTATTTCCCGACTTCGTTCCCGCACGCTCAATCGCCTGTTCAATGGTATCAGTCGTCAGCACGCCGAAAACCACCGGAACTTCTGTTTCGAGACCAACCATCGCAATACCCTTGGATACCTCGGCGCTTATGTACTCGAAATGCGGAGTCGCACCGCGAATTATAGCGCCCAAACAAATTATGGCGTCAAACCTGGCGCTTTTTGCCAGCTTTTTCGCCGTAAGCGGCAATTCAAAAGAACCCGGAACCTTATAGATAGCGATATCTTTTTCTTCCGTTCCGGCCCTCATCAAAGCGTCAACGCTTCCTTCAATCAGCCTGCCGCAAATAAAATCGTTAAATCTGCTGGCCACAATGCCAAACTTCATTCCCTTGGCGACAATTTTTCCTTCAATTATTTTCGGCATTATTCGTTACCATCCTTAATATTTAATTTTTATATTTTCAAAAGATGCCCCATCTTCTTTTGTTTTGTTTTCATATACTTTATATTGCTCTCGTTCGGATTTATTTCGATGGGAACCCGCGCTGTAATTTCGATCCCGTAACCTTCCAGACCGACTATCTTCTTCGGGTTATTGGTCAATAACCGCATTTTACGCACGCCCAGATCAACCAGGATTTGCGCTCCGATTCCGTAATCCCTTAAATCCTCCTTAAACCCGAGGGCGATATTGGCTTCAACCGTATCCTTGCCTTCTTCCTGCAGGGCGTAAGCTTTGATTTTGTTAACCAGACCAATGCCCCGGCCTTCCTGACGCATATAAACGATTATGCCTTTCCCTTCTTTTTCCACCATGCTCATCGCGCGATGAAGTTGATCACCGCAGTCGCATCTTCTGGAACCGAAAAGATCGCCTGTCAGGCACTCCGAATGTACCCGCACCAGGACTTCGTCATCTTCCTTAATTTCACCCTTAACCAAAGCAATGTGCTGCCAGTCATCAACTTCATTTTCATAAACAATCATTTTAAAATCGCCGCCGAAACTGGTCGGGATTGTTGCTTCCGCCATTCGCTTGATGAGGGATTCGTTCTGCATACGGTAATCGATCAGATCGGCAATGGTAACAATTTTTAATTTATGTTCCCGGGCAAAAATTTCCAGATCCGGCATTCTGGCCATGGTGCCGTCATCTTTCATGACTTCGCAAATCACACCCGCAGGCGTCAAACCTGCAATGCGGCATAAATCCACCGACCCTTCGGTTTGACCGGTGCGGACTAAAACACCGCCCCGTTTGGCGCGTATGGGAAATACATGGCCGGGACTGACGAGATCTTCCGGCTTAGCCAGCGGATTAACAGCGGCCTGAATCGTTGTCGCTCTGTCCGCGGCGGAAATGCCCGTGGTAACGCCGTGCCTGGCTTCAATGGAAATTGTAAATGCCGTCCCGAAACGGGCCTGATTATCCTGGACCATCTGTTTCAAGTTAAGTTTATCCGCCGTTTCTTCATTAAGTGTCAAACAGATCAAACCGCGGCCGTAACGGGCCATGAAATTGATTGTTTTCGCCGTGGCAAATTGAGCCGCCATGAAGAGATCGCCTTCGTTTTCGCGATCTTCATCATCAACCAAAATAATCATTTTCCCGTTTTTAATATCTTCAATTGCTTCCGGAATAGTGCTGATTGCCATTGTTTATCATCCTTACTTATTTAAAAAACCGTGTTGCGCAAGGAAATCCTTATCGATTCCCCGCGGAGTTTGCAATAATTTTTCCACATACTTACCCAGGATATCCATTTCAATATTTACCCAATCACCTTCTTTTTTCATCATTAAAGTGGTGTTAGCCGCCGTGTGCGGAATTATATTAACATAAAACCTGCTTTTTTCAAGTTTGTTCACGGTAAGGCTGATGCCGTCTATGGCCACCGAACCTTTTTCCACAATATAGCGGGACAAATCACCGTTCATTTCCACCGCCAACACCAGCGAACCTGATTTTTGCGCATGGGAAAGAATTCTGCCTGCAGCATCAACATGGCCTAAAACAAAATGTCCGCCGGCAAAACCGCCGACCCGCAATGATTTTTCCAGATTAACTTTATGTCCTGTCTGTAAAAATTTTAGAGTTGTCCTGCTAAGCGTTTCCGCGGAAACATCGGCCTGAAAATCCTGCTGATTTTTAGAGGTAACCGTAAGACAAGCCCCGTTTACGGCGATACTATCGCCAACGGACACTTCTGTCAGACTTATCGCCGCTTCAATTTCCAGAACGGCATCGCCGCCCTTCATGGTCAGGCGTTTTACTTTGCCCAATCCTTCTATGATTCCGGTAAACATAAATTACTTTTTACCCTTACTCAATAAATCTTTTAATTCGGACATAAATTCGCCGACATCGCGAAACTGACGGTAAACCGAGGCGAACCGCACATAGGCAACGCCATCGAAAGCCTTCAGTTCATTCATTATTTTTTCTCCGATAAGGGTAGAAGAAATTTCTTCAATCTGCAATTCCTGACAGGCCTGCTCCACATTTTCGACAAGTTTATCTATGGACTCCATGCTGATTGGACGCTTCTCGCAGGCTTTTTTTACGCCATTCAATATTTTCTGCCGATCGAACTGTTCGCGGCGGCCGTCTTTTTTGACGACCATCGGCAACACATCTTCGACATACTCATAGGTGGTAAAACGCTTTGAGCAATTCAAGCATTCCCGGCGGCGGCGAACGGCTTTTCCATCCTTGCTTATTCGCGAGTCGATAACTTTATTTTCCGCATGACCGCAAAACGGGCATTTCATGATTCTATCACCTTAATTCAGCAAAACTCAGAGCTGTTTTACGCTTATTCCCGCTTCCTCGAGCATCTGGGCGGCCAATTTATCCTGGTAACCGTCGCGAATAACGATACTGACGACACCCGCGTTGATGATCATTTTGGCGCAAATGACGCAGGGATGATTCGTGCAATATAACGTCGCCCCTTTGGTATTAACTCCATGCAACGCCGCCTGAATAACGGCATTCTGTTCCGCGTGCAGTCCGCGGCATAATTCATGACGTTCACCCGAAGGAACTTTGAGTTGCTCGCGCAAACAGCCAATATCCAGGCAATGCTGAAGCTTGGAGGGAGCGCCGTTATAGCCGGTGGCCAGAATCCGGCAATCGCGCACCAACCCGGCTCCCACAGACCGCCGGCAACAGGTGCTGCGTTTGGATACAAGCTCAACAATATCCAGAAAATAATTATCCCAATCGGGTCTTTTCTTATTTTTTTCCGGCGTTCCTGTTGAAGATAATTTTTCTTTGGCCATATTTTTACATGCTTTTACGATGCTAAGATCAGGTCTGTTTACAGGCTTTTAATCCTCCCTTTATAAAGAGGAAACCGGTCGCAAAGAGTTTTTACCTTTTCAGCGACGGCCTGAATCTTCTGCTCATTATTGATATCCTTAATTACATCGGAAATATAGGAGGCAATCAATCTCATTTCGCCTTCCTTCATGCCTCTGGTTGTCACCGCGGGAGTGCCGACTCTGATTCCGCTTGTTATCTGGGGACCCTTGCTGTCAAAGGGAATGCCGTTTTTGTTGACGGTTATGGAGGCGCGGTCAAGCGCTTCCTGCGCATCTTTGCCGGAAACATTCTTGTCTGTTAAATCAACCAGCATCAGATGGTTATCCGTTCCTCCGGAAACAAGCCGGAATCCCTGATTTTTCAATTCATCCGCCATTGCCTGAGCGTTTTTAATTATTTGTTTTTGATATTCCTTGAATTCCGGCATAAGCGCTTCTTTGAAAGCAACAGCCTTAGCGGCAATCACATGCATCAACGGGCCGCCCTGCATACCGGGGAAAACCCTGCTGTTCAAAGTTTTGGCGTAAGCTTCCTTGCACATAACAACGCCGCCGCGCGGTCCGCGCAACGTTTTATGCGTTGTGGTCGTTACATATTCGCAAACCGGAACAGGCGAGGGATGCAGTCCCGTGCAGACAAGCCCGGCTACATGAGCGATATCCGCCATAATTACCGCGCCGACTTCGTCGGCAATTTCCCTGAACTTATGGAAATCAATTGTCCGCGGATAAGCGCTGGCGCCGACAATAATCATTTTTGGTTTATGTTCTTTGGCTAATTTTTCTACTTCGTCGTAATCAATTGTCTCTGTATCTTTACTGACGCCATAGGGAACAATCTTATAAAATTTACCTGAAAAATTGGCCGGGCTTCCATGAGACAGATGTCCGCCGTGAGACAAATTCATTCCCAGAATCGTATCACCCGGCTGTACCGCCGCGAAGTACACGGCCATATTCGCCTGCGTGCCGGAATGCGGCTGAACGTTAACATGGTCGGCTCCAAAAAGCTGTTTACAACGATCAATCGCCAGAGACTCCACGATATCGACAAATTCACAGCCGCCGTAATAACGTTTCCCCGGATAACCCTCCGCATACTTATTGGTCATAACACAACCCTGAGCTTCCAATACCGCTTCGCTGACAAAATTCTCTGAAGCGATAAGCTCGATTTTGCCCGTTTGCCTGCGCGTTTCCAGATCAATGGCCCGACTGACTTCCGAATCAACTTTTTCTAAAAAAGACATTGGAACTTTTTCTCCTTCGTTCTTAATCTTGAGAAATAACAAAATATTGTCATTTCATTCTATATTTTTCTTAAATAACAAAACAGCGTTGACGCCGCCGAAACCGAAAGTGTTGGAAAGCGCTGTATTGATTTCTCTATTCCGGGCAACGTTTGGCACGTAATCTAAATCGCACTCCTCGCCGGGATTATCCAGATTAATAGTTGGCGGAATGATTCCTTCCCGCAAAGACTTGATCGCAAAAATAGCCTCGACCCCTCCTGTTCCTCCCAGCATGTGACCGGTCATAGACTTTGTGGAGCTGACGATCAGCTTTTTGGCGTGTTCTCCGAAAAGAGATTTGATGGCCTGAGTTTCATATAAGTCATTGAGCGGCGTTGATGTGCCGTGGGCGTTGATGTAATCGATATTTTCGGGATTTAAACCCGCGTCCTTTATCGCAATCCGCATACTGCGCGCGGCGCCTTCGTGTCCGGGCGGCGGAGCGGCCATGTGAAAAGCGTCAGAGGTGCAGCCGTAACCGGCAAGTTCCGCGTATATATGCGCCCCTCTTTCTAAAGCAAACGATAATTCTTCCAGAATAATTATCCCGCAACCCTCCCCGATGACAAAACCATCGCGGTCTTTATCAAAAGGCCGGCTGGCCTTCTGCGGTTCATCGTTTCTTACCGACAACGCCCGCATGGCGCCAAAGCCGCCTACGGCTAATTGTGTTATCGCTGCTTCGACCCCGCCGGTAATCATTACGTCGGCGTCTCCCCAGGCAATGGCCTTATAAGCATCGCCAATTGCCGATGTTCCCGCGGCGCACGCGGTAACGGCACAATTAATGGGACCTTTGGCTCCAAATCTTATGGAAACGTGACCGGATGCAAGATTGGCAAGGACGGCCGGAACGGTAAAGGGGGAAATTTTGCGGGGATTCGCGCTAAACAGGTTTTTTAATTCTTCTTCCAGCGTGGCGATTCCGCCAATGGCCGAGCCAATTATCACTCCGGCGCGCTCGGAAAATTCAGGGCTGATCGCCAATTTCGCGTCAGCCATGGCCATTTCTGAAGCAGCCAGAGCATAAAGGATGAAGTCATCGTAGCGGCGGACTTCCTGTTTATTTACAAATTGCAGGGGGTCGAAATTCTTTATTTCTCCGGCAATTCTGGATTTATACGAACTACAATCAAACTTGGTAATCGGGCCAATACCGGATTTACCAGTAATCGCGCCTTCCCATGATTGACTAACTGAATTCCCTAAGGGAGTCAACGCCCCAAGACCTGTTACAACAACACGCCTTTTCATTGGCTAAAATCCTGCACGGCGAACTATTTAACGCCTTTTTGCTTTAGAAAATCAACGACATCTTTAATGGTACTAATTTTTTCCAGCTCTTCATCAGCTATTTCTATACCAAAAGCTTCTTCCATTTCCATAAGGAGCTCAACGATATCTAAAGAATCCGCGCCCAAATCGTCAAGAAAAGAAGCTTCTAAAACGCACTCTTCTCTGGTTACATCGAGTTGTTCCATTACAATTTTAATGACTTTTTCTTCTAACGTCATGCAAAACCCTCCTACTGTCTATTATTACCCTGATAATCGAATCAACTTATACTTTATTTATCTTTACACAGGCAGCCTGTATCATACACTCTTATTTAACAGCATAATCTCACTCTTTTAATTTCAGAAGCGTTACTTTCTGACACATTACCAGCTTGTGTGTAAAATACAAGCGGTTCCTGTGGCATTTTCATGTTCTTGCATTAAGTGATACTAGGCGTTCTTTTCTTCCTTCTGGTAATCCCTGCCCTTATAAGTTCCACATGTCGGGCAGACGCGATGAGGCAATTTCGGCTCATTGCACTGAGGACATAAAGATACGGAAGGCGACTTTAAAAAATCGTTTGCCCTTCTCTGATTACGTCTTGTTTTTGAATGTCTCTTTACCGGATTTGGCATAAATTATCCTTCTTTATAGTTAATTTTTTATTGTAAAATTTTTTAATACAGCCATGCGATTATCAACAAAATTTAAGCGGCAATTACAGGAAGAAGTATTTAAATCAGCGCCGCATTGCGGACATAAACCCTTGCATTCTTCACTGCAAAGCACCTTCATCGGTATCTGCAAAATTATTTGCTCGCAGAGAATAGGCCCAAGATCAATAAAATCGCCTGTATAGTAACTTATTTCCAATTCTTCCGGCTTAAGCTCTAAATCTTCTCTGGTTTCAGCTTTTGCGGGAATTAACGTATAAGTAAAATCAGCGCCAATGGGCAGTTTTGTGTTCTCCAAACAACGACTGCAGCGAATATCAATCAGCGCGGAAAATGATCCTTTAACAAAAACTGTGCCTGAAGTATTTGTCACCAGGCAATTAACATCAACCTTATCCAGTGTAAAATCAGGTCTTTCGCTATCTTTAAAGCATGCTTTAAACCAATCATTATCTTCGGAAAAGATGAAACTCTGCCCTTCCTCCGGAATAAGAAATACGTTTATTTTCAAAGAATTAGCCATCGAAAGCCTGCTGTCTTTTAAAAGTTTCGCCTTATTAATAATCTTAAGAGTTAATTATAAATTCCTTTTGTTGTCAAGTATAATTTGCTTGCTTTAATGAAGGATAAAACAGGGGGTTTTAAATGAGGAGAAGATCAAGGCGCTTGACAAAAGGCCGGTCTCAACCCTATAAGGCTATAAAAACGCGGGGAAATAAAATAATGGGAAAAATCAGAACTCGTTTCGCGCCTTCGCCTACAGGGTTTTTACACATCGGTGGAGCGCGAACCGCTCTTTTTAACTGGCTTTATGCCCGTCACAACGGCGGAGAATTTGTTTTGCGGATTGAAGATACCGATCAGACGCGTTCTACCGATGAATCGACAAAGGCGATACTCGATGCAATGGCCTGGCTGGGATTGAACTCGGACGAAGGCCCGTATTTTCAGGCACAGCGTGTGGATTTGCACAGGGAAATGGTGTTGAAGTTAATTAAGGAAGATAAAGCTTACTATTGCACATGCACACCGGAAGAACTGGAAATAAAAAGAAAACAGGCATTGGCCGAAGGGAAAAAGCCTAAATACGACGGCACGTGCCGCGACAAAAAATTAAGCAAATCGGCAAACAGTGTTGTGCGCTTTCGCGGCAAGCAGGATGGCGCAACCATTGTTGAAGATCTGATTAAAGGCAATATTATATTTAACAATGAAGAACTTGACGATTTGATCATCGAGCGCGGCGACGGCTACCCTACCTATAATTTTGCCGTGGTCATTGATGACGCTCTTATGAACATCACCCACGTCATCCGCGGCGATGACCACGTCAACAACACTCCACGTCAGATTTTGATGTATCAGGCGCTGGGTTTTGAGGTGCCCAAATTCGCCCATGTCCCGATGATTCTGGGAAGCGATAAAGCACGTCTCAGCAAACGGCATGGCGCGACTTCGGTCATGGCCTACAAGGAAATGGGGTTTCTGCCGGAAGCGCTTGTCAATTATCTTGTGCGCCTCGGCTGGTCGCACGGCGATCAGGAGATTTTTTCGCTTGAACAACTGGTTGAGCTTTTCAGTCTGGACGCGGTCGGTAAATCGCCCGCTGTTTTCAACCCCGAAAAACTCCTCTGGCTGAATGCTCATTATATAAAAAATGCCGATTCCGATCGTCTGCTGGAAGAAATGAAGCCCCTGTGGCCGGCGGGAACAGATACCGGTGATGCCGCCTTTACTAAAAAAATTATTGTTGACTTGCAACCGCGAACGAAAACTCTGGTGGAACTGGCCGCCGCCGCCGATTTCTATTTTTCCGATAACGTTCAGTATGAAGCACAGGCGGCACAAAAATTTCTGGTGTCTGACGTTGTCGCCCATTTGAAGGCAATGGCCGCAGCGATAGCGGCGGCACAAATTTTCAGCAAAGAAGGCATTGAAGAATTGCTCAAAGCTTTCACTGTGGAGCGGAATATAAAGTTTAAGGTGATCGCTCAACCGTTAAGAGTGGCTCTCACCGGTAAAACCGTCAGCCCCGGTATTGACGAAGTGATGGTTACGCTGGGCAAGGACAGGGTGATTAAAAGGATTAACGACGCTGTTGCCTATATTGCATCCAGCGCTAATGCGTAAGTTCAGCAATAATTACATGATTAAAAATCGCGGCAATTTCATCTTGACTTTTTCATTTGAATTGCATAGATAGTTTCGCTCAATTATTCACTACCAGTGAATTGTCCAACAGCAGGACTCAAGGCTCTGAACCATAATGCACAAAACGACACAGGTTCGAATCTTACCCAGCCATTCTCTGGTCCCATCGTCTAGTGGTTAGGACGCTGGCCTCTCACGCCGGAAACCGGGGTTCAACTCCCCGTGGGACTACCAAGTAATTCAATCACTTACAATGACAATTCTACGCTTCTTTTAAATTGGGTGCAATATAGGTGTAATCAGGATCATCCAGGCTATCAACCACTTCTTTGTTCGCTCCGGGTACAAGGTGCCCATATATATCGACAGTAACTTGAATGCTATGATGCCCTAGCTGGTCCTTGATGTAGGCAAGAGAACGATTATCTTGGATAAGTTGAGAAGCATAGGTATGACGGATGTCATGGATGCGGATTTGTCGTAGTTTGGCTTTCTCAAGAATCTTCTTGAATACACGCTCCCTCCAATGACCTTCAATTAAAGGTGTGCCTATCTCGGAAATAAAAATCCATTCGGTCAAGCCCTCTCCTTTAGCAAGATATTCTTCTTTCCGTTTAATTTTCAATTTTGAAAGACATTCTGTTAGTTGCCGAGACATATCAACGTTTCTGTATTTATCATTTTTAGGTGTACTTGTATGACTTTTTGACCTGCTACGCCTGACGATAATAAATCGGTTATTAAAATCAATGTCGCCCCACTGCAAGGCAATAACTTCACCAAGTCTCATACCAGTGCGGCATAAAGTTAAAAGCATCGGATAATGCTTCGGGTAATGCGTCAGGCAAGTCTCCAAGAGCAATTTTGTCTCTTTCCTTGTGAGTGGATCAATGTGGTATTTTTTTACTTTTGACCTTATTAGTTTTCTAATGATTTGCGCCGGATTTGAAGAGATCTTATTATCATCAACAGCAAGCTCTAAAACTCCACTTATTGCGTTTTTGATGTGCGTCGCGGTACTGGCTGCGTATCCTTCTTTAAGCTTCTTTTGTAATAACTTCTTCACCACAGCCTTGTTTATGTCAGTCACCGGAGTTTTTTCAAGATCCGGCAACACATGATTTTTAAGAATCCCCTTATAATCTGATATTGATATTCTTTTACAGGTGGCTGGTACGGTATTTTCAATCCATGTTTTGGCGTAATGACCAAAAGTAACATCTTCGTTCTTGCTTAATTTAAGATCGCCAAGAATTAACTTGGCTTCAATCTTTTTTGCAGCCTCAAGCGCAAACCTTTTGTCACGACCAATTTTTTTTGATCTACGCTGACCATGGTGTTCAATGAATATCCACCAATCGCCTGAGTCTTTTATTTTTTCTCTGACTTGTACGGACATAGACTATTTTATCTTCTTATCGATATACTTTATTAAATCGGATATTTTAAAATCAGAGTCCTTTATTTTTTTAAGCAATAATATTTCTTCATCGCTAGGTTCATATATTTTAGAAAACTTTGTGTTCTTGAAAAATGGTTCAACGTTCTCTCTTTGAACTGGTTCCCACTTTTTCAACATATCGTATTGTTCTTCGCTTATTGATTGAACAGAAATAGATAAGCTAATTTCAATTGATTCAGATTTTGCAATTTCAGAAATTTTAACGAGAGGATTTTCAAGACCTCCGCCCAGCATAATCATATCCGTGTCTTTCTTCCGTCGAAGCACGAATATATTATTTTTGTCGTCTTTTACAATAATGGCATATGTTGGTGTTTCAAACAATGATCGATCTAGATATTTTTTAAATCCAGACAACTCAGGTTTCAATAAAATAAGTTTAACATTTTTAGCGTGTTTTATAATGCTGTACAACGGTTCATAGCCTGGGAAACCCGGTACGAGGCCACGCGTAAGCATGAAAAGTTTATAAAAATTATCTTTATTAAACGGATATACAGAATTATCATTGATAATCCGCGTATTAATATTCAGTTTTTTGGTAATCGATTCAATATGCTCTTTTGATATTCCAAATCCTTTTTTCTCAAATTTATCAATTGCCGAGCGTGATAAATTAAATAAACCAGCAAAATTTTCCTGAGTATATCCACTGGATTCTCTAATTAATGCAATAAATTCATTTAGTTTCATAAAATTAACGCGTAAGCAAAAAAGTAGTTGCAAAAGGTAGCAATTTAAGTATAATGATACTCAACAATGACACTTTAGAATGATACCACAAATCATGAAGAAAACACAACATAAATCATTAATGAGGTATTAAAGCAGCATGAAATATTTTTGCTCATGCGACAACGATATTTAGGAGTTTAGCGGATGACGATGAAGAATGAAAAGCAATTTTCACAAGGTTGGGCCAAAGTAAATAAAACGGCAACACACATTGGCATGAGTCCAAGGTCAGTCCGGAAACTTCTCAGGCAGGGATTGCCTTATTCTCGGTTGCCATCAGGAGCTATCCTAATTTCGCTCGATCAGGCTGATGAATATATAAAAAAATTTCAAGTCGTAAACGACGAACTTGATAGCGTAGTGAATGATGTCATCAAATCGATAAAATAATCTCTATAATCTGCTTAAAAATAATTATATAAATGACCTTATCGTCAAGAGAAAATAACGAAGAATTGTATGCGATAATTGAACGTGCCAGGACATTATCGTTAAACGATATTATCCGACAAACAAAGGTAAAAGAAATATTAGAAAAAAAGAATCACCCAAAAAATAATACATCCCACAAAAATCCCCTTCAGAAACAATCAACATTTTCTTTTCTGCCAAATGAACTCACACGAATAAGTCCTTTTTTTGTCATGTCAAAATTTGAGATGGGGCATCGACCTTTGGAAAAGAGAGTATGTGAAAATTCATGGGGGAAAATGGAAATCCAGGGGGAGCGTTTATCAATTTTTGACGAAGGTATTTTGCTCGCAATTTTAAGACTCTCATTATTAAAGAAATCGTCGAATTTTTCTACGACTATTAATCAAATTCTGACAATTCTCGGTACTTCCCCCGGTCGAAACACCTACCATTCTGTTTGGTCCTCGATAAAAAGACTTGGGGCAACAACTATAAGCCTTTACGTCAAAGATGAAAAAAAAGAATCCTTCACTCATATTTTGGCCGGCGGAATTTGCGACGATAAATACAACATTACAATAAGCATAAATAGATTTTTTGGCGAAATGTTTTTGAAAGGGCTAATTACTAACATCGATATCGATTTTCGGTCCAATCTTAAGGGCGATATTTCAAAAGCATTGTACCGGTTCTATCGAAGTCAGCCAGCCAATTATGAGATACATCTTCAGAAATTATGTAACGCAATCAACCTCGATCAATCACAAAAGAAATTCAGACTCCGCGAAAAAATAAACAAGGCTTTAAATGAATTAAAAATGAATCATTTCCTTGCGGCCGGGATAATAAATGAAAAAGATCACGTCGTCACCAAAAAAGGTGAGGGAGTTAAAGTTTAGACAATTGAAGATGATTTTTTTGACAATTGGGGATGTCACCTTAGACAATTGAAGTGGCTTTGATAGACAATTGAGGATAATAGTTTTGACATTTGGGGATGTTTTTTGATTATTTCATAACAATATAAACCACATGCATGACATGAAGATTTAAAAGATATTTTAGATATAAAAGATATTTAAGAGAAACATTGAATTATTCTTCGCTCAGGGATTTTTGAATCATGGTTTTGTTAATTTTCGACATTCTCAATTACATAATTACGGAACCAGGGCTGATGTTTGGCGGTTGACGTTAGGGTACGCGGGTTTTTACGGGACACCATATACAACGGTTACCCGTTGTGAGGACAGAATGAAATTGATGATAAGCAATAGTAATCATTAACGTAATAACTAATTATTAACACATTAATGCATTAATAAAATTTTATTAATGGTGCAAAACAATAAGACAATAACATGTGTTAAATTGATAGTTTACGTATTTAAACAGGTTAATAATTATACATTAAAAAGCGAAAAGGGGAAAAGGCATTATGGCAATAAAAAGCTTGTCGATTTCCGATGAACTTTTAGAAAAAATTACACGCGAGGCCAAACAAAAAAACCTTTCTTTTTCGGAGTTGGTTTGCCAGCGGATTTCTCAAAGTTATGTGCCAGCATCTTCACAAAAATCAGATCACAGTGCTGAAAAAATCATGGCCAAGATTGATTCCCTCGATACAAATTTCAAACAAACCGTTAACGCTTTGAAGAAACAAAATCCACAGATAGATTTAGAAAATCAATTGAGTGATTGGCTTAATATTTTAGAAAGGAGAATCAAAGATAAGATCTCAGTGCTGGGATCATCCCTAGAAATTCAGAATCAACTTTTTAAGGATTTGTATCCAAAAATCAAATATAAAAACTCATACGACTGGGGTGATACTCTTGTTTATATCGCAGATCACTTTATGAGTTATTCCTGGATTCACTCCGGGAATATTCTTCTTTTACTACTTCTGATTTGTTTGGGCGTAATTAT
>JBEKJX010000007.1:0-26160 GCA_050011015.1 Smithella sp. | reverse complement strand
CTTTTATGAAGTACGCATGGCCGGGCAATGTCAGGGAATTGCAAAATATCATCGAGCGGATGATGAATTTCAGCCACAATGGTGAACTGACGGTGGATCTCATTCCGGAAGATATTCTTCGCGTTCAACCTTCTTTATCGAATGTCGGCGAAGAGTTTGAAGCGGCAAAAGATCTTGAACGGCAAATGATTGAAAAAATGGTGCGGATGAAAATCTCAAGAAACGAGATCATGAAAAAATTAAAAATATCCCGCAGCACCCTTTATCGAAAAATGGAACGATATAACCTTGTAAACCACCCTGCGGCAAAGACCGCAGCGCGGTCATCCTCATAGAGGAATAGATCTGCCCTTGTGCGGTGCGTCATGCCAACGCGCTTATTTGATGATATCAACGGTAATGGGTCTTTGGTTCTCATTCACTATCCGAATGAAAGAAAGGGGCGGTATCGACCCGCCCTTTTCCATATTCTGTTTCGCCGCTTGACCTTATGTCCGAAACCAAACCTGCATAACTGGCAAGCTTATCAAGGAAGGAGAACCGAGAGAGATCGGCAAGCTCGGTCAGCAAAATCATGGCCGTAAGCAGTGACATCATGTGAAAAACACAAACTATCTAAAATGCTACTTTTTCTTGTTTCGCTTTGGAAACAATGATGGCTGCACAACATTTCTGTTTATTGAATCAGAATTATTGAGTTTCTTATATGTTTCTCGAAGACTTTCAATTTGTTTTCCCATTATGTCTATAATTTCGCTATCATGTAATTCCCGCTCCTGAGGATTGATGAGTGGCTTTGAAGAGACATTTATTGATGTACACACACCTGGCAGTAATTCCACAATGACAGACCCTTGAGTCGTTCGAATGAGACCATCGAGAGGGTCTCCATCGGTTCGTGAGAGCGCCATCAATTCTAAGTATCCAATATCGCAAACAGGAAAACCCCACATTGATTCTGCTCGAAAAAGCTCGCGAATAACCCTTCTCGCACTTAGGGGAAAATCCACGTTATGGCGTTCATTATTTCTCAGCAAGCTAGATTCACCTTCAATAACTCCTGCGCAGAATCCATACCATAGTATCGCAGTGGGATATCGATTAGAGACTGGGTACAGCATGCTTGTATGCTTAATTGTCCCTGGGGCTATGCGACTTGCTAGATAGCCAAGCATAAATGACATCACTTCGGCATTAGGCACAGAAATGTTATCAATACGGCGAACAAATTCTTCAAAGGCACGCACTCGATCTTCTCTTGATCCATACATCATGTTTTCTGTGGTAGAAAAAATTTTATTATCAAGCACATTAGTTATGTTATGCGGTGTCATCCGTAATATGTACCGACATGCCTCACTTACCTCCGCATCGTTTTGTGTCAAGTTCTTGTATGCACTCGTAGTTCCCATTGCATTCATTACTATCATGAAGATTCGGGCAATAGATAATTCATTGATAGTGCGCGTCTTCTGTTTGGTTATTTCTCGGACTGATTTCCACATCTCAACTAAATGAGACCATTCCTGGTAGTCAGGGTATAAAGTTGCCGTTCGGAACATGACGAAAGTCAATGTGCTCAGAAACGCTGTGGCAGATAATGTCCCTAGAACTTTATCAGGCAGACCTGACGCCCCTAGAGCTTCGCCGAGAATAAGACCTGTTGTCGGCCATATAAACTGTTCATTATATGGTGCTGGTGCTCTCCCTATAGTTTGCAGGAACTCTGTGTATGTCACTAATCGCATATATGCACTGAAGGGGCGGATTTTTGCGGCAAACGTCGTTATCCAGGCGGCCCAATCATTTTGCGTCCCATCCTTGCAAATCAGCACCTCTGGGAGTTGGTCTGTTTCATGCGGATTTAATGACCACACGGCTATGATCTCGTCTTTAACTGGCGATCTAATAAAATCGATTTCGCTAACGGTTTCCATGTGCAAACGCAGGATGTTTTCCTCCGAAATTAGGTCACCAAAATCACGTCGATCTACCTGGATATAATAAAATCTGTTCATGTCTTATCCTTCTTTTTCTTTGGAAATAGGTCTTTCAACTGGGGGATCGGTCTAGGTGGTTCAATTGCTACCTGTGCTTGCTCTAAGTAACCGGGTAGCTTACCAGTGAAATAAATTGACGCGGTAGTCTTAGCCCTCGTTATTGCAGTGTAAGCAATCCTTTTTTGACTGCTACCTAGACGATGAATATACTGCATACGTGCGAGGTGAATTGTCCGAAATTCTAGACCTTTAATTTCACGTAAGTGAGCCACATATATTCGCTGGTCAGAATTTTCACTTTCGGATTTACGATGAGGCAAAAGGTATGACGCCAAAGCAGAAGCCTCAAGTTGTTCACGCAAGAAATTACTATCTTCTTTGCGCGGCCCGACTACGGCTAGCAAGTCATCAGGATAAGCGGTCAATGTCGAAAAACTGTACTTTTGAGTTTGCGTCTTTATAGTTACAAGTTTCCAAAATAGGAGAAAATCCTGCAGCCTCACCAATTACATCTGCGGCTCGGCAAATTTCATAGCCAATGCGATAGTGTGTTTTGAGTTCAAACGTTTTCACTCTTTCTCGAAGTTCTGGGATAATACCATTGCTGCTATAAATCCTTTGTCTATTGTCTCCCGCAAAACATACGTGTTTGGCGCATCGAAAAAATACTTCGATTTCTTCAGGACTGCAATCCTGTACTTCATCAATCAGTAAGCATTCAATGTGATGTTCAAGCTTTTTATTATCATCCAAGAGCCTGAGTACCTTTTCGGCGAGTTCTTTGCGCTTTGCTTCTAAGTCTTCTTCAGGAAGATCATCGACTGGAATGCCATGTTCACGAAGAAGCACTATCTCCCAGGAAAGTATCTTTTTGATTTTTGAAGCGGGCACATCGTATTTTGCACCTCCTCGTAGCACAAAATCATGGAGAGGCTCATTATACATGAGGACAAATAGGTTCGGCTGACTGGTTCTGATTAAATACTCAGCCCTTATCAATAAGAGATTCGTTTTGCCTGATCCAGGTGGTCCTAGAATAAGATAGTTCCCGGTTGCCGGTAATGCAATAATATCTTTTTGATCATCATCTAAATCAGCTATATCAAGCCACCAAGTCATTTGCCATTCTCCAAATTTAACCATTCAACTTTTTCTAATTTATTTGTTCCTATATCTAGCGCGTCAGCGTAGGCAAACAATAGACACTCTTGAATAAATTGTCGAATGTCTCTCTCTAAAAGGACGCCGACTAACCTTCGATTAGTTGATGTTGACTCTGGCTCTATAGGAATTGCTTCACTGGTCGAACTGACGCATGCCCAAATTCGTAGCTCTCTTAAGTTTGCCTCTGGGCCTATGATTTTTCCTTGACAATATATAGCAAAATAACATCCAAGACCGTTTTTTGCAGAAGGCTCAAATAATACTTTTAGCAAATACGGGTGAAACTCTTTAATATCCTGCATCGAATACCGCGGATAGCTTTCAGTTTTTATTGTTTCTATAATTGCTCCGAAAATAGACTTGCGTAATGAGAATATTTGGGCGTTAATTAAATCTTCTTTGCTAGACAAACCGTCCGCTGCTTGATTTGCCACGACTTTGTATTGAGCTATCTTTTTACGTGCAGCAGCCAAAGGATTCGAGTCCTTCCTTTGGCTAAAGTCATCCCATTTAACCGTATCAAGCCGATTAACTGGGTTTTTTGCAAGACAGTTTTGAGCCAGTAAACGAAGGTCAGGATCAGCTGCTGGATTATTTATGATAGGAATTTCCTTTTCAATGGCACGCACGCATCGCCCGTAAGGATTTTTAAATTCTTCGAATAAAGGTCTTCGCATTAAAAGATCATATAATACTGCACCGAGTTGGTAGAAAGTGATCGCCCGCCATGCCTCAAGAGATTGTTCCTCTTCTCGAAACAGAAGTTCGGGAGGACTATATCGTAAAGTGCCAATGAAATACCGTTGTTCCCCTTCATCTGTTATGTTAGTCAAATCAAAGGGCCGAAGCACACCAAAGTCAATCAACTTACCGGTTTTCATGTCCGGGGAAATTCCGATATTTTCTGGCTTGATATCTCGATGGGCAAATGATGCTTCTTCAAGAAATTGTGCTCCGGAAGCTATCTGCGCAATAATTGATCTCACTTCCGATGAAGGAACATCCAGTAATGCATCTGCCAAGTTCTTGCCTGCGAAATATTCCATTACGACAAAAAGATAATTTTCTTGAGCACCAGCATCGTACACACTAACTAAGTTGGGATGACATTTCCCTATAAGGGATCGCTCACGTTCGATCCTCTTTTGCTGCTTCGCGAGACCATAACGATTAACGATTTCGGGATCAAATACCTTAATTGCGCCACTTTGAGTTCCCTTCGAAGCATGAAAAACCAGAGCTGATTTTCCATGGTTGATATATTCTCCTATGCGCCAGCCGCCTATTGTTTGGCCATGGAGCTTTGGAATCATTTTTTTTACTGAATAGTCATCAGTTGCCATTGACTTAGATCACTCTTTCGAATATTCTGAGGCTCTATACGAACTATTTATATTAAGGAATAGTTATTGAATATTATATGAAATGTACACTTTGTATGTGTAAATGTCAATTATTGACTTCAGGAATATGTTAATATTTGTCATAAAAATAATTTATTAAATTATGGTGAACGCTCATGAAAAAAAATATTCATTCGTCGACTATACGAAATTCAAAAAATAATCATGTATAATAATTTATTAAATTACCTATCGTTGTAAATATACCAAAATCTCTTAACTTACCTTCGCTCTCTTGATGAAATATTCTTATTAAACTTACTTTCTCCAAAGTTCATTGACCGACTTTGACTTTAATAACCTAGCAAGAGTTGTATATCGGGGGCTTTGCGGTGCTTCACCTTTTTTACCAGTGCCAAGAGGTATTGGCTTAATTGTTTTTTTATTCTTAAGATAAACGATAAATTTCCCGGTATCTTTATAAGACTCAATCCGATCAATTTCCGCATAATGTTGAATGTGCGCTACGGGCGATTTTTCATATATGGCCAAATACTTCAATTTCTCTCTTGCCTCTTGTGAAAGACGAATCTCCCACCAGGCATTATTATCCACATAGGCACTCTTAAAGCCATCTTCCCAAGCTGCACAGACAACGGTATCGAACTCTGCCACATTACCGCTTCTTTCTTTTTCTATTTCAATATCTTCAATCTCTTCACGCATTGGCTCGTAATAGTATATGGTTTCATTATTACTTTTATAACGTTTCAGTAAAACTACATCTGGCTGATTTTTGAAAATTTTAAAAGTCAGGTTTAAATCTCCGTTGTTATCGTTAATGGCAACAACTATTTTTATTTCTTTTTTTTCAACCAGAGAGATCAGCAGTGCATCAATATTTTTAAAAACCGTACTCTTCAAATATTCTTCAATTTCTTTTAGGGTTTCAAGATTTTCGTGAATAGCTTTTGAAAGAACGTCACGAATCTGATTGGCCGAAGAAATAATGCTTGTGCTAAAACGCGCTATCTGTTCCGTTATATTTGAATAAACATTGTGAGAAGCAATTTCGTTTTCAACGATATATAATTGCGGATTTTTTGTATCATAAAAATCAATTAAAAAAGCATCTGGTATGCCACGATGATTACTTTTCCCGATTCGCCTTTTAACGTCGATATAGACGGAGTCTTTACCAAATAAATATTTTTGATTTTGAATTACAGCTTTTTCAAAATCAGCCTCATTATCAAAATCGAACAAACTGAACTCTTTATCGTTTAGAATTATTTTTGCCATAGTTTTATCCCTCTTTTGATTTAAAAATTTATTCTTAATTTTAAGCGGATAAATCTTTGTGAAGCATTGAACTATTATTTTTTTAGATTAGCACAAAAAAACTCAAAATCAAGAATCAATACATTACCCCCTAAATATCCTTGACACACAAGACGGTGTCTCCTATACTCCGCGCAGAAAGGAAGTTTTTATCCATAATACATGCAAAAAGGCATTTCCCGTACTCTCCTCCGGAAAAAACCAAACATTCATCAACGAACGTTTTTAACGTTTGAAATAAAATCACAGAAAAAGGGAGTTAATTATGAGTAATTTGTTAGTAAACACGCGTGATCAGCAATTCGTTCTTTTTGAGCAGCTTGGCATTGAGAAGTTGTTTGAATCGGAAGCATTCAAGGATTTTACCAAAGACGATTTGTTGATGATTATGAACGAGGCCGAAAAGCTGGCCGTTAACGTTATTGCCCCGACACTCAAAGAAGGCGATGAAGAAGGCTGTCACCTTAAAGACGGCATTGTATCAGTGCCCAAGTGCTATCGGGAACCCTACAAGACGTTCTGTGCGGGTGGCTGGCTTAACCCCATGGAATCGCCGGAAGTCGGCGGTCAGGGCATCCCCGCTTCCGTTGGTTTTTCCAATCTGGAACTTTTCGGCGCCGCCTGTTACGCGTTTATGATGTATCCCGGCCTGACCCACGGCGCAGCGGGACTTATCCATTCCTACGGCACTGAGGAGCAGAAGAAAAAATACATGTGTAAACTTTACGCCGGCGAATGGACGGGCACCATGTGCCTCACCGAACCCGGCGCGGGCAGCGATGTCGGCGCACTGAGAACGTCGGCCAAACGTCTTCCCGACGGAAAATATCTGATCACGGGAACCAAGTGCTTCATTTCCGCGGGCGATCATGATCTTACTCCGAACATCGTCCATCCCGTCCTTGCCCGCATCGAGGGAGATCCCAAAGGAACCAAGGGCATTTCCATTTTCATTGTTCCAAAATACAGGGTTAACGACGACGGCTCCATCGGCGAATTCAATGATGTCCGCACCGGAGGCATCGAACACAAAATGGGAATCAAGGGCTCGGCCACCGCTACCCTGAACTTCGGCGAGGACGGAAAGTGCATAGGCGAGTTGCTGGGTAATGAGCGTGAAGGCATCAAGATTATGTTTCAGATGATGAATGAGGCCAGACTGGGAACCGGCATGCAGGGTCTCGATCTGGGCTCGGCCGCTTATGAGCACGCCGTGGCTTATGCCAAGGAACGCGTCCAGAGCGTCTCCATCCTGGAAATGAGAAATCCCGACGCAAAAGCCGTCACCATTATTAACCATCCCGACGTTCGCCGAAAATTGCTATGGATGAAATCCCATATCGAGGGCATCCGGAGCATGTGCTACTTCACCGCTTATTGCATTGATATGTCCAGAGTGGCAAAAACCGATGAAGAAAAGGCCAAGTGGGAAGGATTCCTCGATCTTCTGACACCGGTTGTCAAAGCCTACTCCACGGATAAGGGTCTGCTGGTCTGTTCCACGGCCATGGATGTCTATGGCGGTTATGGATACTGTCAGGAATATCCCGTCGAGCAATACCTGCGCGATGAAAAGATTGCCACCATCTATGAAGGAACGAACGGCATTCAGTCCCTTGACCTCGTTGGCCGTAAGCTGGGTCAGCGAAAAGGCGCCAACATTATGAATCTGGCCGCTTTGATCCAGTCCAACTACGTCAAGATGAAAACCAATCCCGAACTCGGCAAGGCCGCCGCAGCTCTGGAGGAGGCATCCAATGCCTGTCTCGAATTGACCATGTTTTTTGCCAAGGCAGGCAAAGCGGGTGATTTCCTTCTGCCCGTCCTCAATGCCTGTAAATTCATGGAACTCTTCGGAGATGTGATCGTTGGCCACTTCCTGCTCGATGGCGGTGGAATTGCCTTTAATAAACTGGAAGCCATCTGTCAGGCTAAAGGCGCCGATTCAGCGGACAAGCAAAAGGCCCTGTTGAAATCAGATTCGGAAGCAGCTTTTTACAGCGGCAGAATCGCATCCGCGAAATTCTTCGCCAATGAAATTCTGACTACCGTGAAGGCCCGTTGCGAAGCCATCAAGGCGGGCGACAAGAGCCCGTTGGAAATCGCTGACGAAGCTTTCTCTATCTAAAACAGGGAATCCTGTTCATCTAAAAGGGTTGCGGAATTGTCCGCAACCCTTTTTTTATCGGAAGAGAAAACAAGTAATATTTTTTATGATATAATTTGTGAGTCATTTCATTATTGACACGCAACATCGTTTTTCCTATACTTGCGTCAATTGAAGGAACGCTCTTATTAAACTTATCAAGAGGGGGGAAAAGATGAAGACAACCCATCCGAAATTTGGATCTATCACTGCCATAATGATTTTGATCATACTGGCCTTTTGCTCCCGGACAGCTATTGCCGGCGGCTCACAGTTAATCAAAACTGATAAGGATATATATAATTATGGAGAAAATATCAGGGTGCATTATTACAACGCGCCCGGATATTCAAGGGATTGGATATGTATTGTACCGGCAGGCGCCCCCAATACTGATGCCGGAGACTATAAATATATACCCAGGCGGGGGCGGGGTGTCCTGACTTTTAAATCCCGGCGACCGGGGAAATACGAGGCACGGGCATATTATAGTTACAGCGCCGGCCGATACGTGGTGACCGCGCGTTATGGTTTCAAAGTGCTGGATCGTCGGGGAAATTGGTAGGAATGCCCGGATAAAAAAATGAATATTTTAGTCCGATTCTCAGGTCCGGTCAAGCCTGTCAGTTATCAGCTTTACGCAGTCAGCCATCCACCTTTGTCACTCAGGTGACACCTCTTTGGAAACTCTCCCGACTTCGCGCCTGCGCAAAGCCCGGCGCATGCCGGGAGCCGCTCCGCAATGATACAGAACCTGAAACTGAAAGCTTAATTACTTAACCCTAAAATTTAAAACTGTTTTCTTTTCATTATTAACTTCACTTTTTCATTTCCTCTTCCAGAAGAACACGCCGCAAAACCTTTCCCACGCCGCTCATAGGCAATTCATCCCGAAAGTCGACGGCCTGAGGAACCTTATAGGAGGAGATGCCCGCTTTCGCCCAGGTGATGATATCTTCAGCCTTGACCTTGCCCTTGAATGCCGGTTTGAGAACGATAAAGGCCTTGATCACTTCGCCCTTCATAACGTCCGGGGCGCCTATGACGGCCACCTTATCAACGGCTTCGTGCTGCAGAAGGAAGGTCTCCACTTCTTCAGGAAAGACACTGAAGCCGGAAACCTTGATCATTTCCTTCTTTCTTCCCAGGAAAAAAAGGTAGCCGTCTTCATCGAATTTGCCCATGTCTCCTGTATAGACCCATCCATCAATGAGCGTATTGGTCGTTTCTTCCGGCTTGTTCCAGTATCCTTTGAAAACGCCTGGATTTTTCAATACAATTTCTCCCACTTCTCCGATGGGAACCTCCTGAGACTTATCATCCCATGAAACAATTTTGATCTGCTGTCCGGGAATGGGAATGCCCTGGCAGCCCGGATCGTATTTAGGCTTGTGCAGGGGCATAAAGGAGTCAAACGTATGGGTTTCCGTCAATCCGTATGCGGCTTCTGCCAGCATGCATCCGCCGGTGTCCGCCTTCCAGAGTTTGACGATCTCATCGGTAAGTTGAATACCGAAACTGGTCGTGAGGCAAAGCTTAAGGGAAGAGAGATCGTATTTCTTGCGGTCGGGATGATTCATGATGGCGATGTTCATGGGCACGGCGGCCTGGAAGAACTGGATTTTATACCGGTCGATGGCTTGCATGGCCGCAACCGTATCGAACATAGCCATCAGAATCTGCGTGGCGCCTATGGCAATCATCATATCCACAGAGCCCAGCATGCCGGCAATGTGGAAGGTGGGAAGTATGGCCAGACATGACATGTGGTCTTCCTTAATGCCCAGAAATGACATATTGGCGTTCAGGATGTTGACCAGGGTCGCCGCCTTGAAGAGTTTGGCCTCGTGGGTCAGGATTGCACCCTTGGGAACACCCGTCGTACCGCCCGTAAACTGGAGCTGCACGACATCGTCAAGACCGACGTCGACCTGTACCGGTTTCGCGGGATACCGCGAGAAGATGTCCAGGAATTCCGTCGTGTCGGGATAGGTCATCTTGGGAAATTTCATCATGGGAATCAGATTCATGGTCGGTTCCGCAGGCATAAAATCATGAAGACTGGTTATCACGATGGTTTTTATTCCGCATTCCTTACAGGAGACAGCGGCAACGGAATGAAGCAAATCGAGGGCTACAATCGCTTTAGCGCCTGTATCCCGCAACTGATACGTCAGTTCCCATTCCTTGAACAAGGGGCTGCAGGGGACGATGATCCCGCCCATCTTGTTGATGCCGTAATGGGCGATATGGTACTGGGGACAACTGTTCAGGAAAATGGCAATGCGGTCTCCTTTCTTAAGGCCCGCATCCATCAGAAACCGCGCAAACTGATCCGACATGCGATCCAATTCGCCATAGGAAACTTCCTTGCCGTAATACACAATTGCCGTTCTGTCGGGAAATTTCCGGGCATTATCCCTCAAATACTCAAAAATAGGCTTCTTGCCCTGCGGATACCGGGTATCCTCAGGAATGAAATCGGGCCAGTTCTTCATCCAAACACGCTTCATACACTATACCTCCTGTCTACAATAATTTTCCTGGATGCAACTTTGGGGTTGCAATGTTCAATATAGAAAAAAACGATATCATTTACCAGACATCAATGAATGATTGTCCACTTTCTTTCGGGGCTGCCGACATAGATGATTTTAACCCGCGCATGATCCAGCGGCGGGTGTCGGCAGGATCGATAACGGCGTCAATCTCCATGTAAGAGGCCGTGTTGATGGCTTTTCCCATATTATAAAACTGGTCTACCATCGTTTTAAAGGTCTTATCGCGTTGTGCTTCATCCGCGATCGCCGCCAGCTCTTTTTTAAAGGCAAACCGGACAGCTCCTTCCAGCCCCATGCCGCCAAATTCTCCTGATGGCCATGAAGTCGTAAAAAATGCGTCGTGAAATCCGCCCGCCGACATGGCCATGGCGCCGAGACCATACCCCTTGCGCAGGACAACCGTGAAAAAGGGAACGGTCACTTTTGCGCCGACGACGAACATCCGGCAGACATGACGGACCTGCGCCCGCTCCTCCACCTCCGGTCCAACCATAAATCCCGGAGTATCACACAGCGAGAGAATCGGCAAGCGATGGACGTTGCACAACTGCATGAAGCGCGCGGCCTTGTCGGCGCCTTCCGCTTCAATGGCTCCACTCATGTGGGCGGGGTTGTTGGCAATCAAGCCGAATGGCCGGCCTTCGATCCGGATGAGGGCTGTAATCATGCCCACTGCAAAATGCCGCCGCAATTCCATGACTGATCCCTTGTCCGCCAGGGCCTCAATGACTTTGCGTATATCATAAACGCGCAATCGGTTCTCCGGAATTAACCTGCGAAGATGCCGTTGATCCGCCTCTTCCCAGGTGCCGGTGACCCCCTGGAAATAAGAAAGGTATTGCTTCGCCGCCGCTACAGCCGCCGCTTCATCGGCCACGGACAGATCAACCACACCGTTGCGTGTTTGAACACCGATCGGACCGATATCCTCCGGTTTGACAATGCCAAGGCCGCCACCTTCAATCATGACAGGCCCGCCCATGCCGATGTTGGAGTGCCCGGTCGCAATAATTACATCGCAGCACCCCAGAAGCGCAGCATTGCCGGCAAAACACGATCCCTCTATTATTCCGACGAGAGGCACCTTGCCGCTCAAGGCGGCAAAGTTTCTGAACGTTGACAAATCGAGACCGGACACGATGTCTATATCGGTGTCACCCGGCCGGCCGCCGCCGCCTTCGGCAAGAAGGACCATCGGTATCCGCCAGTTGTTGGCCACACGAAGGACGCGATCCATTTTTTTATGGTTCATGAGACCCTGCGTACCGGCCAAGACGGTAAAATCATAAGCCATTACCATGCATCGTGATTTTTCATCGCCAAACAGAGCCCCGTTGACGGAGCCGATACCCGTGATTAAACCATCCGCCGGAGTCTTCCGGATGAGGTCATCCAGAGGACGGCGACGGCGTTGGGCTGCAATAATCAGGGCGCCATATTCGATGAATGTTCCGGAATCGCAAAGATCCTCAACGTTTTCACGGGCGGTGCGCCGGTTTTTCATCCGCCTCCGGTCAACAGCATCGGGCCGGTTTACATCCAGGGTAAAGGCATGCCGTTTAATGACCTCGGCCAGATCGGGCCTGATCGCGTCGAGATCAACCTTCTCCTCCTTTGCTTCGGCCCTGTCGCCCACATCGGCCTCTTCGATGAGAAAGATCAACATTCCTTTGGAAACGTTATCGCCGATGCCGATGCAAATCTCTCGCACGTATCCACTATGGCCCGCCGTAATAACATGTTCCATTTTCATGGCCTCTATCACAACCAGCTTCTGCCCGATCGAAACGGCATCTCCTTCGGCAACGCCGATCTCCACAATACGTCCCTGCAGGGGCGACCTGATCCCAACAAAGCCGGCGGGAACCCTATCAATATCCTCCGTGACCGGCACGGTGGAATTTACTGTTTCCGTTCCGAAATGGCAAATTTTGTGGTTCTGGGCGGCGGCAGCCAGCGCCGCCGCATTTTCCTCAATAAACCGGGTATGAAAATCGTTGCTGAGCACTTCGGGCCGGCAGAGGAGATTCTGCAGAAACGGTATATTTGTCGAAACCCCGCCAATCCTGAATTCAGCCAGAGCCCGGCAGGCTTTTTTGATGACGTCTTCATAACGCGACGACTGTGAATGTACAATGAGCTTTGCCAGCAATGAGTCAAAGGACTGATTAACGGCATAACCGCTATAGCCGTAACCATCGACGCGGATACCTTTACCCGAAGGCACTTCATAGGTATTCAGCACGCCTCCGTCAGGCGTGGCATAACCGTTTTCATCCATCGTCTCCATATTGATGCGTAATTGTACGGCATAACCCCTGGGACGCGTTGTCAATTCCGTAAGTCCAAGATCAGCCAGGGATTTTCCTGACGCAATTTCAAGCTGTGTCTTAACCAGGTCCACACCGGTAACCTCTTCGGTAATTGTGTGTTCCACCTGAAGCCTTGGATTTACCTCCATGAAGGCGTATGCCTCATCGCCGTTCGCCGTTTCATCGATCAGAAACTCGAAGGTCCCGAGACTCCGGTATTTAACGTCCCCGGCAAGCCTGAGTGCGTCATCGGTCAGTTTGCCCCGAAGTTTTGCGGATAAGGTTGGACAGGGAGCTATTTCGATCAGCTTTTGGTTACGGCGCTGCATGGTGCAGTCCCGTTCGCCTAAATGAATCACCTGCCTGCCGTCGCCGACGATTTGAATTTCTATATGACGGGGACGGCGAATTAATTTCTCCACAAATAAGTCACCATTGCCGAACGCCGCAAGCGCTTCCGATTTACAGCGGTTATATGCTTCTTCCAGCGAATTCAAGTCATAAACCGGACGCATTCCGCGGCCACCGCCTCCCGCAACGGCCTTGATCATGACAGCTCCGGCAGGCCCCAGATTTTTCAGAAAAGATGCTGCCTCTTCAAATGTAGCGGCAGCGGATGTGCCGGCAAGGAGCGGCACGCCCAAACGGCGTGCATAAGCGCGAGCCTCCACCTTGTTGCCGAAAAGACCGAGCATTTCCGGTGTGGGGCCGATGAAGATGAGTCCCTCCCCGGCACAGCGTCTGGCAAAAGCCACATTCTCGCTCAGAAAGCCGTAACCGGGATGAATGGCATCACATCCTTCGGCCCTGGCTGCTGCAATGATTCCATCGGCATTGAGATATGCCGCCGCCCCTGTTCCGGCAAGCGTAAAGACCCTGTCTGCTGCTTTAACATGCAGTGACCGGGCATCGTCAGCCGGACAAACCGCCACGGTCCGTATGCCCAATTCCGCCGCCGCACGCGCAATCCTTATTGCTATTTCACCTCTATTGGCGATCAGAAGATTTTCAATCTGCATTCTTCCTCCTTTAAGTCACATCTTAGACCTGCACCTTTCGTGCCCCGAACGAATAACATTAATTCAATATTGATTTTAAATAGTTAGGATGAGAAGGGGCGGCACAAAAGCATACAGGCATTACGAAATATCGTTATTATACGAAATATCGTGTCTATATCAGGCAAGAAGCATAAAGGACGCAGAAAAAAATGTCGGTGTAAGTGAATTACCCGTCATGAAATGCCGAGCTTTTTTATTCTGGAGTAGAGAGTATTGGGATGAATTTCGAGGATTTCCGCAGCGCCTCCGTGGCCTGCTATTTTACCGTTCGTTTTTTCCAATGCGCGGATAATGTGTTCTTTTTCATTTTCTTTCAGACTTAAGAGTTTTGTATTGGCAGGCGTGGCGATGGGATGATGTCCCAGATCCGGAAGCCTGTAGACGGAATCGTTACTCAGGATCACACCCCGTTCGATGACGTTCTCCAATTCCCGTACATTACCCGGCCAATGATAGGCCATCAGTTTGTCCATGTCGCTCTGGGTAATGTTCTTGACACCCTTGTTGAATTTACCCGCATAGATCTCCAGAAAATATTGAGCCAGAAGCGGAATATCTTCCCTTCTCTCTCTCAGTGGTGGAACAAAAATGGGGAAAACGTTCAGGCGGTAATACAGGTCCTGACGAAAACGGCCGCTCACGACTTCTTCATTGAGCTCCCGGTTGGTAGCAACAATAAGGCGGAAATCGGAGCGCAATGTTTCACGCCCGCCAACCCGCTCATATTCCTTGCTTTGCAGAACCCGGAGAAGCCGTACCTGTACCTCCATGGAAATGTCACCGATTTCATCCAGAAATAACGTACCGCCATCAGCCAATTCGAACCTGCCGGCATGCCGTGAAAAAGCTCCGGTAAAGGCGCCCTTCTCGTGGCCGAAGAGCTCGCTTGTAATCAAGTTCTCCGGCAAGGCTCCGCAATTCACCCGAATGAATGGATGATCACTCCGCAAGGAACGGCGGTGAAGAGATCTTGCCACAAGTTCCTTTCCTGAACCTGTTTCACCCCAGACAAGAACCGTTGCGTCCGTTGCGGCCACCTGGTCTATTTGTTTGAAAACCTTAAGAATGGCTGGACTTTTCCCAACAAACTCTTCAAAGCGGATGCTTTCCAGATATTGTTCCTTATAATATTGTTTTTCCCGCTGTTGTTGTTCATACATATTGCGCAAAGCTTCCCAGGCCTGTGCGTTGTCCATGGCAATGGCCGCCTGAGCGGCAAAATAATTCAGAATTTCCATATCTCTTTCCTTGAAGGAGCTGCGGAAGAGTCGATTATCATGATATAAGACCCCTGCCACTTTCCCCCGAATTATCATGGGGACACATATACAGGAGCGGATTTTAGACGGATCCGAGGAATGGGGGGAGGCCATCTCCGAATGGAAATCTTTGATTTGCCCCTGACCTGTTTTACAAGTGTCTTTGATCAATTGCATCGATTCCGCAAACATGGGCATAGCAATATCATCGGTTGTGAGATTCTTGGCCGCCCGGAGAATCACACCATGAAGTCCCTCCTCGCTCAGGAGGAAAATGGCGCCTCGTTCGGCCCCGGTAATCCGGTTGACCGTTGAAATAATTCGCCGGGGAAGATCCCGATTGTCCCTGAGGGTCACCAATTCCTGCCCTAATCGTAAAATTTCATCGAGCAGATTTTCACCGCTTTGAAAGCTTCTAATCAATGGCCGTATGTCATCCGGCACCAGAGAGTCATTATAGGCAAACAGGATTTGAGCCGCCGGTTCCGCCAACTCCCGGGCTTTCCCGACACGGCCCAGCCGCAGATAGGCCCTCGCCATCTCAATTTTCGATTTAGCCAATTCAATCGTGTGCCCGGAATCCTGCAAATAATGGATGGAACGACGGAGCGAAACGAGCACATCCCGGTCGGGCGCGTCCCTGAGGTTTTGAAGCAGCGCCTTGTAACGAAAGGCCACCCCTTTCATAAAAATATTCTCGCCTTCGATGGAAGAACTAATTTCCTTCTCCAGAGAAAGGTCTGCCACACGCGGCAATTTACCTTTCTCCATGGCCCAGCATAATGCTATGACAGCAGAGCCATGCCGCATAGGCATATGTTTCTGATCTCCCAACTCTATAGCTTCCTTCAGAAATGAAACAGATTTCTTATGATCACCGGTAAGATAATAAATTTGGCTCGAAAGGGCTAATCCCGCTATATGCGCATAGAGGTTGCGGCTTTCCCGTGCCTCCTCCAGGGATTCGTCGATGTAAGGCCTGGCTTCATCCAGGCGATTGGTTTCCAGAAGAATCTGACCGATAGTGGCGTTGGCCACGGCGGCAATATAGAGATTGCCGATTTTACGGCACCGCACCCGGATGGCATCCAGCATGCCTAATCCTTGAGATATCTGACCCGAATAGGCAAAGCATGCCCCCACTGTCAGCGCTGCCAGGAGTGGAAGGTTTTCCTTTGGAAAATCTTCCACGTCGGGCACGAAGGCTTCATAACTTTTAACGACATCCTGATAGCGCCCCAACCAGTAAAGGAAAAATTGACTAAAAATAGCCGCGGAACGCTTGATTCTGGGATCATCGATCGTCTCCGCCACCTCCTGTCCTTTGTGGAAGTGTTTGATGGCGGACCGGTACCGGGAACGCAGCCATTCGTTTCGGGCCAGATGCATCTCCAACAGGGCCAGCGAACTTTTATTACCGCGTTGTTCAGCCCGTTCCATGGCTTCACGGATGAAGGCAATAACGCGGTCGGAAACAGGATCATCCGTCGATGCCCGTGAAAATTGAAGCACGGCTTCAATGAAAAGACGATCGGCTTCTTCTCCATCCAGTTTCCGAAGATCTTCAATGGCCTTGTCGTAATGTCGACAGGCCTCATCATAACTGAAACTTTTTCTGTAAAGATTTCCGGCAGTGATAAGCAGCCGGCAACCGGCCAGATCGTTGGACAGGCATAAAAGATGCGGCGCCGCGATCTTTGCCATATCGGATTCACCGGCCAGTTCCGCAAGCAGAATGTCCGCTATGCGCCGATGCATCAGTTTCTGCTCGTCGGGAGATAAGTCGTTCTGAAGCCGGCTTTGGACTGAAGAATCGATAAAACAGAACACACCGTCACCCTTATCGGCCAGCCATTTTTCCCGGACACCGAATTGAAGGGCGGCAAAAATACGCGAGGCTTTTTCCTGGGTCAAATCTTGAAGCCAATCGACATTAAATTCCCCGTGAAAAAGAGATGCCAGCGACAGGCTGCGATGATAATCCGCTTGTTCATTTTCAGGACCCTTTGTCCCGGAATTTATGGATGACTTCGCCATTGCTTGTAATCCCTTGGGGAAACAGGAACCGATGCCCCTATTTGCCTTACTGTTCACCTATTCATCATATACATCATGCTTCATATCCGAACATTTTTGATATTTCCATGGATGTGTATTTGATCTCATCAATAATGCTTTTCTTGTTTTTGTAAATGACATCCGCTTCTCCGGCGACGGAAAAAGCAGCCAGAATTTCCCTGTTTTGATTGAAGATCGGTCCTGCTATACACGCGGTTCCCTTCAGCAGTTCCTCGTTGTCGAAACTTACCATGTCTTTCCTTATCTGTTCAAGTTCTTTCATAAATGCCTTGGGTGAAGTGATGGATTTATCCGTATAGGATTCAAGTTTTAATGAGTCAATGATTTCCTGAAGCTTCTGCTTGTCCATGAACGCATAAAGCATTTTACCCAGGCTTGAGTTCAATGCAGGCATGAATGAACCCGTTCGGGAGGATGCCATGAAGAATCCCATGGCGGGCTCAATTCTCGCCAGGACAATCACTTTGTCATAGGATAATATTCCGACATTGACGGGAATATTGAATTTATAACAAAGGCGTTCAAGCCATACTCTGGACTGGTTGATAAAATCGATGCTTTCCGCGTAAACGATTCCCAGGCGGAAGAGCATCGGGCCGAGGCGGTATTTTTTAGTGTTCCGGTCCCGCTCAAGATAGTTTAGTCCCACAAGCGTATTGACAATGCTCTGGATAGTGTTTTTGGAAAGGGAGAGACGCTGCGAAAATTCGGTAATCCCCAGCGGTTTTTTTTCCTTTAGAAATAATTCGAGAATATCGGATGATCTTTTTATCGACTGGATCAGTCGTTTCGGTTTGTTTTCATTACCCGGGCCGCGGCCTTCTTTTTTTTTCAATTTATTCACTCCATAAATCCAGTTAATCTATAAAAGCATAATATCACATCCGGAATAATTGTTCCATTTTCTTCATCCGGTGTTGGGCTGCAACGGCTCGTTTACGATAATATCGCGCCCTTCGAGGCTGATCCCACGTTTTTCACGTATCTCCGGATAAACCCCTCCGGAAGTTCCCGTCTGAACGGCTTCCAGGCGGCCTTTCTTTTCGCCAGTTCGTCATCTGAAACATGCAGCTCAAGCTTCCGGCCCGGGATATCTATGGTTATCTCGTCGCCGTTTTCCACCAGCGCGATCGCTCCCCCATCATACGCCTCCGGCGACACATGGCCTATACACGGTCCTTCAGTACCACCGGAAAACCGTCCATCCGTTATAAGAGCGGCTTTTTTGATTCCAAGTGAAGAAAGCCCCATTGTTGCTGCCAGGGTTTCGGGCATGCCGGGTCCGCCCTTCGGTCCTTCGTTTCTTATGACGAGAATCTCGTTCTCGCGAATCGTTTTCCCCCGTATGGCCTCAAGGCACGCGTGTTCGGATTCAAACACGCGTGCCGGAGCCGTGAACTTCATCATATCCTTTGCAACCGCCGACTGCTTGACAACCGAACCTTCGGGCGCCAGATTGCCATACAGGACCACGGTTCCACCTTCAGGATAGAAAGGGTTTGTTTTTTCGGGGATGACATCGGAATCCTTGACAATCACGAACGGCATAAGATCGGCCCATGTGCCGCCTATTACAGTTTTGGAATCCAGATGAATATTCCCGGACAGGACCTTGATGACAGCGGGCACGCCGCCGGCCATAAAGAAGTCAACCATTCCGTCCGGGCCATTGGGCATGATTTTGCAAAGCGTAGGTATTTTTTTACTAAAATCGTTGAATTTGCTCAGCGGAAATTCAATTCCGAGGTTGTGAGCAATGGCCGGAATGTGAAGCGCTGCATTGGTGGAACCGCCAATGGCGAGATCGACCATGAGCGCGTTCTCGAGCGATTTCATGTCCACTATCTTCCGGATCGTCATTTCTTCCTCGACCATCGCGACAATCCGTTTGCCCGACTGTCTGGCAAAGAAGAGCTTCTTTGCATGGAAGCCCGGAACGCAGGAGGAGCCCGAAATGGTGAGGCCTAAGGCTTCAACAATGCTTTGCATCGTATTAGCCGTTCCCATGACCTCGCATGCGCCGCATGTGGCCGCGGTAATAGTCTCCGCCTTGCAGACCGGGTCATCATAATCCAGATTGGAGATGCTATTTCTCTTTCTATGTTCGGGGTTGAACCTGATCTGCCAAGAACCTGTCCCGCCGGTTAGCATAATAGTGGGCAGGTTGAGACGCGCCGCCGCCATGACCATGCCGGGGACGATCTTGTCGCAGGTGGCGATCAATACGAGGGCGTCATACTGCATGCTGCGGCAATGGGTTTCGACGATATCGGCAATCAGATCCCGCTGGGCCAGGATGAAGCGCATCCCGCTGTTGCCTTCGGTCAGAACGTCGCACGGAGCGGGCACATTGAATTCCATCGGAATGCCGCCGCCCATAAACACTCCCTCCTTGACCTTTTCGGCAAGATTTCTCAGGTGCATATGTCCCGGGGTAATATCCGTATGGGAATTGACAATGCCGATGATCGGCTTCTGTCTCAAATCCTCCATATCAAAACCCAATCCATCCATGCATTGCATACGCGCCACGCAGATCGGGAAATCCTTCGTATCGAATATCGGCTGACTCTTGAGTTTCTTCATAGTGTTTCCTCCTAATAATAATTGATCGGATATGACCTATTCAATTTTCCTGCTTGTACCGTACCGGGCAATGACCTTATCCCGATACTTCAAAAGAGACAGATCAAAGTAACCACAGGCATTATGGGATTTTTCATCTTCACCTTGTTTGCTGTGATAATACTTTATGAGTATCGTAATATTTTATAAAATATCTTGCATACGATACTATATTATTGTATATATAGTCAATAAATATATTAATTACATAATATATTACTACATTGAAGAATAATATAATATATTATACGACATTATCGTATATAATAACTTTGGTTAGTTTCGTTTTGTGACTTCAGGATTTAAGACGACGTCCGAACCGGAAATATAATTGAGGAGGCAAGCATGTTACTTGAAGGTATTTTCCCCGTTGTCCCCACACCGCTGCATGATAACGAACAGGTCGATCATCAGGGTTTGCGGCACCTGACCGACTACTACATTGCCAGCGGATGCCACGGCCTGGTTATCCTTGGCAGCGGCGGCGAGTTTCCCTACTTCACCCTGGAGGAAAAGCGCTCCATCATCGCGACAGCCGCTGAAGCCTGCGCCAAACGCGTGCCACTGATAGCCGGGTGCGGTTTCTACAGTCTGCAGGAAACCCTTGCCTTCTTCCGCGCCTGCGAGGGACTGCCGCTCGACGGACTTCTGGTGGCCCTGCCGACTTATTTCCCGCTGAAGTTCGATGATGTGTTCGCCTATTATCGTGAGATAGCCCGGCACGCGCCCTGCCCGATACTGTACTACCACTTCCCGCAAATGACAGGTCTCTTCTTCACTCCTGAACAGCTCGGGCGCATTTTGAGGATTGACGGCATTATTGGCATGAAAGTGAGCGCCTTCTGTCTTCGCGAAATGCGCCAACTCCTGAAACAGGTTTCAGCCGACTCGTTCAGTCTCTTTGCCGGCGTGGGTTTCCTGTTGCGCCACACCATAGCCATGGGCGGCCGGGGCGTTATCGATCAGATCGCCTCCTTCGCCCCGCGCCTGGTTGTAGAAACCTATCAGGCGTGCAAGAGCGGCGACGCCACGCTCTCTCTCAAGCTGCAGGAAAAAATCCTGGACATGATTCCGATTCTAAATTCATTGTCCCTCCCGGCTCTTCTCCAGAAGCGGGGCTTCCAGATTCTCTCGCACAGTTTGCGGCCTGCCCGCAACTCCGGCACAGCCGCGCGGCACGCCGTCATCAAGGAACTGCTCACGCAGCTTGGCCATCCGATTACGGCGCGTGTCCGCTCCCCCCTGCCCCAGGTCACGGACAAGGAACGAATGCAGATCAAGGATTTTATTGCCGCCAATCCGGAACTGAAAAGCAATGCGTAAACGGCATGGGAATAATTCAGGCCCGGAGACATTGTTAAGAGGATGAGTGCATGATCATTGACTGTCATTATCACCTTGATGAGCATATGCTTGGCATCGATGCCCTGATTGTCAGAATGGACGCGGCAGGAGTGGACCGGATTGCCCTTATGGCCCCGCTGAACGATCCCATCCCCGAACCATCCCCGCTCCTGGTCAAGCTTACTCAATTCGCCTGTACCCATCGCATTACACGGCGCATCAATCAGATGATGATCAGCAACTTAACGGCGGACGGTTCCATCAAGCTGCCCATGGGGATCTATCGCATATATCCAAATCCGGACAATGCCCCCGTGTTCGCCACGGCGCAAAAATACCCGCAAAAATTCCTGGCCTGGGTTGTTGTCAATCCACGCGGCGGCAAGGATCCGCTGCAGGAGATCAACAAATGGAAGACATCACCGGCTTTTATCGGCATCAAGGTCCAAACCTTCTGGAACCGCTATCCGCCCTCGGAACTTATTCCGGTTGCACACCGTGCCGTTGAGTTGAATAAACCGATAATCGCTCATGTAGGATACAATGCTCACGGCGATTTCCTGCCTCTGGTAAAAGCGGTTCCGGGTCTCAATCTTATTCTTGCTCATGCGGGCTTTCCCGGGTTTGCGGACACGTGGAAGACCATACGATCTCGCAGAAATATTTTCGTTGATCTTTCGCAAACCACCTATGTCAGTGAAAAGATGACCCGCGATGTCGTGGACTACCTCGGAGCAGAGCGCTGCATCTATGGTACGGACGGACCCAGTGTCCCGCTTGCCGGCGATGGCTTATATGATTATGCACTTATCAAAAGAAGAATCGAGAGACTTTTCCCGGATGAGAAGACTCGACGTCTGATTCTGGGGGAGAACTTCGCACGGATCACCGGAATGTGAGTATGATGAGCGTAACGAATATGAGACACACTTTTTCAGCATCAAAAAATCACAGATATTGAAAGCAGCTATTACAGATTAATAACCTCAAGCAGGGCGGGATATGTCAATCATACTTGTCCCTGATTGAAAGTATCCTGAAACCGATGGATAATTGAAATGGTCTGGCGTGAAAACCCGTCCCTACCATGGTCATAAACTCTACTAATTATTTGTTTGTCCATTATTTTTATCATTTTTACCATATGCCACCTGACACAAATATACATATGTATTTGTGTCAACACTATAGCGCGATATCGATATCTTTCAGCAACAAAAGAACGATTAGTTTATGCTTCTATCACACTGCGGTGGGTTTGCTATAATGGGGACATTCGCCGATTTTCAATTGGTAATAATTGTACCTGTCCCGTTTAATTTACTGTTCAAACAGGAACTTGATAGATATTCAAGGGATAGAAATTCTTTCCATTATAACCACAAAAAACCCCTGATTGTAGGCACATCAGGGGTTTTAATAGAAACATTAATCCACATTATTTATTGAATGGCCTGAGAAGAGTTTCTGAATCTACATACCGAGATTTAACAAGTTCTTCGACAACTTTTTTTGTGCTTTCATATGCTTTATTTAGTTTCTTTTGACCTTCAGGTGAATTTATCCATGAATAAATTTTATCCGGCTCTTTATTTTTTATTCCTCCTTTTTTCATTTCTTCTCCTTTCTTTTAAAAATACAACAATGAATTAAAAGAATTAAATATTAACAATATTTAATTCTTTTTATCAAAATATTGAAGAACTTTCCATACATTCTTTGTTCTCGGCATTGAACGAGACGCTTTAGCGATACGTACGATTTCATCAAATATTTTTTTATCATATCCAATAACATATTTTACAAAAAAAGCTTGCTCTATATCTGTTGCATCAAAAAGTAAATCTAGGACTTTATTACCGCCGCAAGATGCAGAGGCACGCCATATATAGCGGGGCAAGTGTTCTTGGAGAACATCTTTTTTCAATTTTTCGCGTAAGCTGTTCGACTCAAATATTTCTTTCTTTAAGTCATTGTTCGTTATCAGATAAATGTCCCACAACACCCGCTCTCCTAATGATATTAATCCCTGCCTTCTTACTGTTTCTATATAATGATCGAAATACATAACAGCGTCGTGAACAGATTCAAAAGGTATTCTGATTTTATGATATAAGGGTATCAATAAAATTTCAGGTATTGCCCTTATACTACCAATTTTCCCATCTCGCCCTTTCCATGATGTCACCATAGACTTTCCAGGATATGATTTTTCTTCAATTAAATATTTTATCTCTTTCATATCTAAGACTATTCTTGAAAAGGGACCTACCTGATCATCGTGTGCATAAAATTTGTCAATCCGCGAAGCCCTCAATAGAAATCCATTTACAGGATAAGGTTTCAAAACACCACCTAAGCTATATCCGGTCACGGCAATAGCATGTTTCCCGTAAAATTCGGCAGGTGTCGTGAAATTATCTTTTGATCCATCCGCCAATAGAATACCCATTAAAATAGGAACTTTGCCTTTTATATAGGCGTATAAAGTCGCTCTCAAGTTCTCTTCTCTACTTGGCTTTACTAAAAAAGGTTCCAAATTAACTTTACGAATAGCTTGCGCCATTTGGGGTACCTGCAAACCATTGTTTGGGATATATCGCGTATCCATGGGAAAATTATCACAAGCTATTTTTGTTATGTCCGCTGGTGACAAGATAGGATGTTGAAATAATTTTCCGGTACCCTGAAATACTGACCAAAGAGCACTCGTTGCACATGCAGATACCACATGATCCTGTTCCTGAAAAGCCAGAGACTTAACTTCAAGAGTGAGACCAAAAAGATTGACTTCATAATTACGAACAACAGAATAATGCCTCCTTCCTCCATCTGAATCGTATGTTTTTAAACATGTTCTCCCAATTATGGTCTGGGGTAAAGGTTTAACTACCATGAAGCCTAGATACGCATCCTGTAATTTAGCATGATCGATTATCTTTGTCTTCCCTCTGAGAAGATCATCAAAGTTGTTCAACGTAAAATCAATACTAAAAAAATGCAGACGCGAACATCTTCTTCCGTATGCAGTAAAGCAATTTGCATAGTATGCCATAAAATCGTCGAGATAATCCTTATCAACATAGTCAGATTCCACGACAATTGTCTTAGCATTAAGTGACGAAAAATATTCTTGAAAATAAACGCTGTGCAGTTTTACACTTATAGTTTCAAGACAAGCGGCCGATTTTTGAGAAAGAATATTTTTTAATGTTTTAATGTGATATGGGAAAACTTCATAAGGAGTAGATTTTTTCATCTTATCCCCTAATCAGGTTTGTTATATTCAATTTTCGTATCACATTATCATAATTCGTGTCAAATATATAAAGCAGATCCTAGTCATAAGATTCCATGGACACACAAGCCATATTCATACGCTACTTTTTACCTATCTTTCTCTTCTTAATAGCTATTTCCAAATCTTTTAACAGTGAGGAAAGATCTTCAATATTTTTATCCTCTAAATTTCTATAAGATGCACTGTAAACTGCATCCGGTTCCGGTGATAGTTCGTTGATCCTGCTTATGATTTTATCCTTTGACCACCCAGCTATTTTTTCTACTATACTTTTTCGTCCTATGTTGAGAGCTTTACCAGTATTATTCGCTAATCTCTTATGCTTTTTTTCAGTTCCTATAGAGTTCAGTCTTAAGAATTTGTTTAAACTTAACATGCTGCTATTGAGGTCGATTCCTTCTTTCTTGAGATCCAGTTGAATCTCCTCTTGCTCTTTGCACTCAATTTCAGCAAGCGCATCCGCCAGAGCACTTATCAATAAAATTCCTTTTTTGATATCTTCATTCTCTTTCATAACGAATCCTTAAATGTAAAATACTATGGTTTATTTACTGATTTTTTCTCGTATACGCCTTAATATTTGATAGACTTCAGTCACATCAATACCAATTTCATCAGCAATCTCACGAGGCTTACCCATCCCCTGTTCAAGGCAGGTAACAACCATATTCGCAGTTTCATCCCCATCAGTTGCTTGTCTAATAGAAGTAACCATGCGTAAGATATTTTCTTTCATTTCCAGCTCAGTCGCGGGATCAGTTACTGAAAAGCAATCAAAATAATTCCGCACCGAGGAATCAGAATTGCGTAAATTGTCAACGCTGGTTTGATTTTCACAATCCATCGACTCCATCTTAAACGTCTTCGTTTTCTCATACTCATGATTCACTAAGCTATCGACGACGCCTTCGAGAAATTTAGCTATGTCCGGGTATTTATTCCGGTTCCAGTTCCTATAATTCCCATCTTTACCGAGGCCGAATACAAGCGCTACAGCTTCGTGAGCCATCCCCCCAGGATCAAATGTTGCCGTTCCGAGCCATTCAAATTTCTTGCATTTGTAAGTCGCATACCTAAGCAACCTAGGATACACATTATCCCAGTCCACCTGTTCAAGTTTTTGTATAATTGAATAGTCGAAAGACGCCGTCACACTGTTTTCCTTTTAGTTTGTCATTTCAATTTATATGTATATGCCGATGACACGGACTTTTTAGCAACTTTTAATTAAAATAAATAAATGTACACCAAATACAATATTTCACATACCATTCTATGGCATGTGAACAAGATTTAATGGGCGACAATCCATATCAGGTATATTAAGCGTTCATTGCATGACGATGGTAGTTTTCTTGAGCGTTTTTATGTAGTGCACAAGAATAAACACGTGATATGGCGTCGCAAAAGCTTCTGCAATACATTCGTGTAAATTGTTGTTGCTATCACGTAATGATATAGAACGGGCTCCAGACATTTTTCTCCCAATAGGAATCATGGCTCCTATTTGATCATTAGGTGTAAATTGGTTAGGCCATCTCAGAACTCCAAAAGACATCTCGAAATTGGTGGAGGTAACAACACGCCGAAGATTAGCAGTAAACCCATTGCATTCTTTTATTAT
>JBEKJX010000006.1:0-24138 GCA_050011015.1 Smithella sp. | reverse complement strand
ATCGTGTGGGTAGCCATGATACTAATCCGCAGGCGGCTGGTGCCCTGCGGAACAGTTGGCGGACGAATGGCCGAAACAAAGATATTCTTTTCCATCAGCCTATTGCTGAAATTTACCGTCGGTTCGGGCGGACCAAGAACAATGGAAATAATTTGAGTGGGGAAATCCACGATATGAAAACCGGCCTCTTTGAGTTTTTTCCTGAACCAAATGGAATTGGCCATCAGGAACTGCCGCAGCCAGGGTTCAGCTTGAATAATTTCCAGCGCTTTAAGTGACACGGCAACTGTTGCGGGTGACAGCGCCGTGGAAAAAATAAAACTGCGGGCCTTATTGGCAAGATAATCAATTAAATCTCGATTCCCGGCAATAAAACCGCCTTCACTGGCCAGAGCTTTACTGAGCGTTCCCATCTGAATATCAATTTCATTTTGCAAACCAAAATAGTCCGCTGTTCCTCCTCCATTTTCTCCCAGAACGCCGGTCGCGTGGGCATCATCAACCATCAACAGCATATTGTATTTTCTCGCCACCTGGACAATCTCCGGCAGGGGCGCAATATCGCCATCCACACTAAAGAGCCCGTCTGTGACAACCAGAGCCCGCTTGCCGCGACGGCTATGCGCCTGTTTCTCCAGATCGGAGGCATCGCAATGTTCATAGACGACGATTTCGGCGCCGCTGAGCCTGCAACCATCGATGATACTGGCATGATTGAAACGATCGGAGAAAATCACCCAGTCTTTACCGGCAATGCTGGATATGGCGCCGACATTCGCCATATAACCGGTATTGAAAAGCAGCGCCGCCTCTGCTCCTTTAAACGCGGCGATTTCATTTTCCAGCTTTTTATGCACTTCATAACTGCCCGTGGTCAGCCTTGATCCGCCTGAACCGACACCATATTCTTCAATAGCTTCTCTTGCCGCCTGCTTGAGACGGGGATCATTGCAAAGCCCGAGATAACTGTTGGATGAAAGCATCAGATAATCTTTGCCCGCTATTTTCACGTAAGGCTGTTGTGGAGATTGTAGATACTTCATCTGCCGGTAAAGACCGCTTTTTTTAATCCGTTCAAGCTCATCCATAAACATTTTCATTCGATATCCTCTTATAACTCGTCCATTTCGGCCATAATTCGATCAATAACTATCGATTTTTCAAACACTTCCTTAAGATTTCCTATTTGACACTTTCCCGTATCAACCCCGGTCAGCGCGGGTATGGTTATAACCGCGGGAACACCGGCAAGCCTGGCAATAGTTTTTGTATTATCTCTTTCCAATAAACTCCGGGTGCTTCCGTTGATGATAATTCCCTTGATTTTTAAACCAATACTGCGAGCAAAATGCACTGACAAGAGGGTATGATTGATTGTTCCCAAGCCGGCATTGGCAACCAACAGACAAGAAAAGCCGAGTTCCCTGATGAGATCATACTGCATATACCCTTCATCATTTAAAGGCACTGCTAAGCCGCCGGCTCCTTCGGCGATGATCCATTCATAACATCCTTTTAAATATTGGAAACGGTCTTTGATAACCCCAACATCAATGGGCATCTGTTCCAGACGCGCGGCCAGATGCGGCGCCACTTCATTTTTAAAAACAAACGGCGTTATATTTCCCGGTTCCTCGCTAAAGCCGGAAGCTGTTCTAACAAACACTGCATCTATTGCTTCGGTAACGCCATTGATAACAACCGCGCCGCTGGCTACCGGTTTGAAATAAGAGCTTCGGTGTTTTTGTGCCAGCATCAAATGCATGAGTCCGGCAGAAGCCACTGTTTTTCCGACTTCCGTATCGGTGCCGATGATATATATTCCTTTAGGCATTGAACAACCTCAATATCAAAGTTTTTAAAAGCAAAGGTATACCAAGTTTAATATAACTTCCAGAGGAAACAGCAGATGTTTTTAGGACAAAAATATTCGCGCCGCACCTTTCCTTTCCTGTATGCCTCAATAATCTACCCGATATCATCCTCCGAGGGGTTGACATTTAAACTCATTTCTTCTAATAATCACTTCAAAAGGTATTGTGGCGACATATGAATTTAACAGATGAGATAAAAAATAAAATTATTAAAAAGAGGACTGCTATTAGTCCCGCTGAAGCGCTGGAACTTTTTATCGAAGCATCAGATCACCCCTGGATGATAATGGCCGCCGCGTCTGAAATCCGGGAACACTTCAAAGGCAAAGAAATCACTCTCTGCGGCATTACCAATGCCAAATCAGGGAAATGCTCCGAGGACTGCAAGTTTTGCGCGCAATCGTCACATTATCGGACGGACGCGCCTTCTTATCCTCTGAAAACGGCAAAACAAATCGTTGACGAAGCTGAAGAGGCAGCAAAAGACGGAGCTGAATTTTTCGGCATCGTCACCAGCGGCAAGCGCTTGAACACGAAAAGGGAATGGACGGAAATCTTTAAAGCAATCAAAGGAGTGCATGAAACAGGCTTGCATCCTTGCGCCTCGTTAGGCATTATCGATGCAAAAAAAGCGCGGGAACTTAAAGCCGCAGGTTTATTCCGTTATCATCATAATCTGGAAACAGCCCGCAGTTTTTTTAAAAATATCTGCACCACGCACAGCTACGAAGAAGATGTCGAAACAATTCGCGTCGCCAGGGAGGCAGGGCTATCCGTTTGCGCCGGCGCTCTTATCGGGATGGGCGAAAGTATTTCTCACCGCATCGAACTCGCCGAAACTTTGAGAAAATTGAATATCGATTCCGTTCCTTTGAATTTTCTCAATCCTGTTAAGGGCACTCCACTTAGCCACATGACTGCATTGCCGCCTGTAGAAATCCTTATGACCATAGCTATCTTCCGTTTTATGCTCCCGGAAAAAGATATCAAGCTTTGCGGCGGCAAGGAAAAAAATCTGCGCCAATTGCTTCCTTTGGGTATTTTATCCGGCGCAAATTCTCTCATGACAGGTAACTATTTAACCACAACAGGACGGAATAGCTCTCTGGATCACGAAATGATTTTAGATTTGGGACTCACCCCGACGCGAGGCCGGATAAAATGTAAATGCGGTGCCAAGAGAAGAAAATCTTGCATGCCGGAAATAGCATTAAAATAAAAAAATTAGTTAACGTTATATTTGTCTTTTATCCAGCACCCGCGATATTTTTCCTTTCTGCCGCAAAAGACTTTTGGACTCGACCAGTCTAACATCAACGTTAATGCCTGTTACCGATCCTATGCGCTTTTTAATTGCTTCCAGAAAAGACCTCTGCTTCTGCAGTTCCAGAGAAAATATTTTATCCGTAACTTCAACGGCCACCTCCACATTATCCATCGCGCCTTTTCTTTCCACAACTATCTGATAGGGTGTTTCACCCTGCGCCACGCCAAAAAGAGCGTCCTCGATCTGCGAAGGGAAAACATTTACACCTCTGATAATAAGCATATCGTCGGAACGCCGCGTTACTTTTTTCATACGCGTCAGAGTCCGGCCGCATTCACACGGAGCATAGTCGAGACTGGTAATATCCCCCGTGCGGTAACGAATCATGGGAAAGGCTTCTCTGGTCAATGTTGTAAGCACCAGTTCGCCCGTGCTTCCGGCAGGCAACACCTCTTTCGTTTCCGGATCAATAATCTCGGGAATAAACGCGTCTTCATAAATATGCAAACCTTTTTTACACGAACATTCGCCGGCGACACCGGGGCCTATTATTTCCGAAATACCGTAATTGTCGGTCGCGCTCAAAAGCAGCCTGCTTTCAATTTCTTCACGCATCGCCTCCGACCAGGGTTCTCCGCCGAAGAGGCCCACTTTTAACGAAAGCGATTTTGGATCAATGCCAAGCTGCTCAATGCGGTCTGCCAGAGCGATGGCGTAGCTGCACGTGCTGACCAGCACCGTGGTTTTATAATCCTGCATGATCATAATCTGCTTATCCGTATTCCCGGTGCCCATCGGGATAACCGACGCACCGATGGTTTCCGCGCCGTAATGCACGCCGAATGCTCCTGTAAAAAGACCGTAACGGAAAGTTATTTGCACCACATCATCATGAGTCACACCCGCGGCAGTCATAAAACGCGCCGCCAGATTAGACCAGATTTTTATATCATTCTTCGTGTAACCCATCACGATCGGCTTGCTGGTGGTGCCGGAGGATGAATGAATGCGGACAACCTCCCTCAGAGGCACGGCAAACATGCCGTAAGGATAATTAACGCGCAGGTCTTCCTTCGTGGTAAAAGGCAGTCTGGTCAAATCGGATAAAGAACGGATGTCTTCCGAAATAATGCCTGAGTCGTTAAATATTTTCCGGTAATGAGTAACATTCTTGAATACTCTGTTGATTATAGCCTGAAGTCTTTCCAGTTGCAGTTGTTCGAGCTCATCCCGTGACATACACTCATGAGTAGTATCCCATATATTCATAAAAATACCTCCCGGAAAGTTGCTGAAAAATAACCATTTGCTATGTTGTGCTTAGTCCTGCGTCGCTGCAACGTACATAAAAAGCACGCTTCATTCCTCAGAACTTGCACACCTTACATCCGGCTGTTTTTGAACAGCAAAATAATAGTTTACATTTCCCTCATTATTCTTATCGTTCCCATATCTCTTTCTTATCTTTACCGAGATATGCTCTCTGAACATCTTTATTTTCCAACAATTCGGCGGCAGAACCTTCCAAAATCAAGCGGCCGTTTTCCAGCACATAGCCGCGATTGGCCATCTTCAGAGCAGCCCTCGCGTTTTGTTCGACCAGCAAAACAGTTGTTTTCTTCTCCCATGACAAATTTTCAATAACCCGAAATATTTCCTGAGCCACCATTGGCGCAAGCCCCATAGAAGGCTCATCCAAAAGCATCAGTTTCGGTCTCGCCATGAACGCGCGGCCGATGGCGAGCATCTGCTGTTCCCCTCCCGATAATGTTCCGGCAAGCTGTTTTCGCCTCTCCCGGAGAATGGGAAACAAATCATAGACCATCTCTTTGTTATTTTTCACTTCTTCCCCGCCGCCCAGTATTTTGTGTTTCAGATAAGCTCCCAATTCCAGATTATCCTCCACTGAGATCGGTTTAAAAACCTGTCTGCCTTCCGGAACCTGAGAAATCCCCATCCGGACAATCTGGTGCACAGCGAGATTATCTATCGGAACATCATTAAAAATAATTTGGCCGCTGCGGGGAGGCACCACTCCGGACAATGAATTAAGAAGAGTTGTTTTACCGGCTCCGTTAGCGCCGATAAGAGTTACTATCTCTCCCTGGTTCAAATGAAGAGAAACATTTTTCAACGCCTGCGCCTGACCGTAATAAGTATTAATATTTTTTATCTTTAACATATATATTACCCACAGGCTTAAGAAAAATTGTCATAGACAAGGCGCGCAAGGCAGTATATGGCAATTTTAATAAGCCGTTCTCACGCGTCGCCTAAATATGCAGCAATCACACAGGGATTTTCCTGAATCTCCCGAGGCGTTCCCTGCGCAAGTTTTTTCCCCAGATTCAAAACAACGATGGAATCACAAATATCCATCACCAGATCCATATCATGCTCCACAAGCACTACCGTTATGCCGGTTTTTCTGATCTTGCGGATGAGCAAGGCCAGTTCGGCTGTTTCCCTGCTGTTTAAACCCGCTGCCGGCTCATCCATTAAAATAACCCGTGGGTTTGCCGCAAGCGCCCGGGAAATTTCCAGCAGTCTTCCCTTGCCAAAAGGCAAATTAGCAGCCCTGATATCGGCTAGGGCCGCCATGCCGGTAAACTCCAGCCACTCCATGCTGGTTGCCCGAATATATTTTTCTTCTTTAATCTGGCCGGGCAATTTGAATGCGCAGGAAAAAATACCGCTCTTGCTTCTAGTATGCAGTCCGACCATAACATTCTCCAGGACTGTCATCTGCCCGAACAACTCCACATTCTGAAATGTGCGCACCAAACCAAGCCCGGCAAGCGCCTCCGTATCATAAAAAGAAATATTCTTTCCACCAAGATAAACTTCCCCCGATGTCTGGGTATAAAGACCGGTTACAATATTAAAAAGCGTGGTTTTCCCCGCGCCGTTAGGACCGATAATGCCGGTTATTGATTCTCCGGTCACGGAAAACGAAACATCTTCCAGCGCAGTCAATCCGCCGAAAATTTTGGTTATGCCGTTAAGCCTGAGCATTATCATCTTTCCTTCTTATTGTTCTGGCCGAGACAAATTCCGCCATCGCCTCAATGCCGCTGATAAGACCGCCGGGCATGAACATTGTCATTAAAATCAGCATCAATCCATAAATAACGATATCAAAATTCTGAAAAACACGCAGAAGTTCCGGCATCATCGTTAAAATTGCCGCGCCCAGAAACGAACCGTAAATACTGCCCAAGCCCCCGATAACAACCATTGTAAGCAACTCCACGGAAAAATTGAATCCGAAAGACGCCGGAGCGATAAAGGTCATGATATGGGCATAGAGGCTTCCGGCAACAGCGGATATAATCGCGGAAACAGTAAAAATCTGGACTTTTAAAATTCTGGCGTTAACGCCCATGACGCGGGCGGCCACTTCCGAATCATGAATGGCCCGCAGCGCCCTGCCGATTCTCGACCGGGATAAATTGATGGACAATAACATAACGGCCAGAGCAAAGACCCAGACCAGATAATAATTATTCAGGTCATTGTCAAAAATCAATGAACCGATATGAAGACTGGGTATTCCCGACAAACCTGAAGGACCTCCCGTTAACCCAACAGTTTCGTTAAAAATAATATACATGATAATGCCGAAGCCAAGCGTGGCCATCGCCAGATAATGCCCCTTAAGTTTTAGAATGGGAAAACCGATGACAAAAGCAAGAGCTCCGCAGCACAGAGCAGCCAGAATCATGACTAGGAATGGGTCAACCGGAAATCTGGCCGTGATTATGCCGGAAATATAAGCGCCCATACCGAAGAAAGCGGCGTGACCGAGAGAAATCTGCCCGGCGTATCCCAGCAGGAGATTCAGCGCCACGGCCAGCATAGTATTGATGCCGACGAAAACAAGCACATTTAAAAGATAATTACCTTTTAAAAGAAACGGCGCCGACAGCACGGCTGCCGCGAAAATCAGGAAAATCAATATCTGGCGTTTTTTTTCCATTATCATATTTAACTTAAAATACCGGATGAGCAAGACGCTTGATCCGAAAAAGAATCAAGTCTCATAGCGTTAAAATCTCTCCGTCTCCTTTTTACTGAACAGGCCTTCCGGCCGGATAAAGAGTATTAATAATAGAATGATAAAGGCAATGGCATCCTTATAGCTGGCGGAAATAAAACCGGCGCCCAGAGATTCCAGCAGACCCAGAAGAAGCCCGCCCATCAATGTTCCCAGGCCACTGCTCATCCCGCCGATGATGACCGCGCAAAAACCTTTCAGGCCAAGCATGATACCAACATCATAGGAAGTCATGGTCAACGGAGCAATTATTATTCCCGCCATCGAGCCGATAGCCGAGCTGATAGCAAAAGAGAGCATGACCATATTTTTAACATTAATGCCGACCAATCCGGCAGCCCGGGCATTATAAGAACAGGCGCGCATAGCTTTGCCGGCAATACTGTAATTAAAAAAAATCCTGCTGCCGATAATGATTAAAACGGTTACTCCGAAAATCCAGAGGTGCTGGGGAAGAATAGTAGCGCCGGCAATATAAAGAGGATCGTTGCTTGAAAAAGCGGGCAGTGCGTGGGTATCTTTCCCCCAGATAAGCATAGCCGCGCCGCGCATAAAGATGCTCGCGCCGATAGTGATAATAATCAAACTCAGCGGATTCGCATTTTTCAAAGGCCTGATGGCGAGACGTTCGAAAGAGACGCCGACGATTGTCGAAACAATAATGGCCAGGATTATTGCCGCCGCCAGCGGCAGTTTAAAAACCGTTAGAAAAAAAATCGTTAACATTCCGCCGAGCATAACAAACTCGCCCTGGGCAAAGTTGATGATGCCGGTGGAATTATAAATTATGGCAAAGCCAAAACCAATAAGGGCGTAAATGGCGCCGTTGGAAAGGCCGGATAATATGTATTGAAATAATTGCCGGAAATTGTCCATTTGCAATTCCATTTCTAAATCAAAGCGCTATTTTTGCCGGCGGCGGTGAAGCAAAGCATCCATAATAATACACCTCGTCACCCGGGTCTAGACGCCTCAATATCATCTTTGATTTAGAAATGGAATAAATTTATGTTGTGGTTCTTCGATAAAATATAACGCGGCATGGGCATTTCAGCCCACGCCGTTTATAAAGTTTAATTGAGTTGAATCAATCGATTACTTTATTACTTCATCAATTTCCAGTCGCCTTTTTCAATCCGGACCAGAACAAAAGCGTTGCTGGTGAGACCGGCATGATCCTGCGGAGAATAACTGAATGTTCCGCCGATACCGGCGACTTGTTTCGTTTTCTCGAGCTGATCACGAATTGCCGCAGGAGAAAACCCCGCTTGATCCATGGCCTTCTTGAGCAGCATAACCGCGTCATACGCATGACCGCCAAAATGATCGCCTTCCACCTTGTAGTGTTCTCTGTATTTATTCACATAGTTCATCAGGGCTTTTTTCTGCGGATCGGAATTGGGCAGTTGATCAGCGACAATGACCCGTCCGGAAGGAAGGATAATTCCTTCGGCGCCTGCACCGGCAAGCTCAATAAATTTTTTCGAAGAAACACCGTGACTCATATACAGAGGAATTTTTATCCCAAGTTGTTTGGCGTTTCTGGCGACTATGGCAGGTCCCGGATTGGTTCCCCAGCAAATAACAGCCTGAGCATCACTTTGGCGTATTTTCGTCAGTTGAACTGTCATATCTTTATCACTGGGACTGTAGGTTTCATCTGAAATTATCTTTATATCAAACTCCTTAGCCTGCGATTTAAGCTGTTCCCTGCCGGAAGAACCGAATCCGTCAGAGACGGTAAGTATCGCGATTTTATTAATTTTTTGTTTCTGCAAATTCTTATAAATTTTCATGACGGCCAGATCATCATTTTGCGCTGTTTTAAATACCCATTTCTTCACCGGGTCGGTTATTTTAATTCCCGCCGCGCAGGAAATAAGAGGTATTTCAGCTTTTTCAATCACGGGAATCACTGCCATGCTGTCGCCTGTCGTGCTGGGACCAATAATAGCCACAACCTTATCGTCTTTAATCAACTTGTTTGCGGCCTGCACTGCCTTGGTGGCATCGCCCTGAGTGTCATATACGATAAGCTCCAGTTTACGCCCTTTTATTCCGCCGGCTTTGTTTATTTCCGCAACCATCATTTCCGCTGTATTGCGTTCCGGTTCACCCAGAAATGAAGCGGGGCCTGACACGGAAAATAACGCGCCGATTTTTACGGGAGGAGCGGCAAAGACGGCCCCGGCCATTAAAAAACTGAAAAACAACACAAGAATTGTTCTGAAAATACTTCTCGACATACACACCTCCACTTAAAATTTATTCAACTATTAATCCGCAATAAAAAACCGCTAACTCTTTTGTTTTGCGCCCATGGCTTTTAATGTAATCTGTTTTCTAGTCGTTTCGGCGATTCATTCCATGGTCAACAGACCATGCCATAATAAATAAAAATATCGGATGTTCAATTTACAGTTTGTCCGCATATTTTTCCGCCGGACAATTTCCGCCAACTTCTTAATATTTTTGCCGATTTGTAAATCACAGATAAAACTTCATGTCAAACGAAAAATGACACCATGCAGACCGCCTGATAATATCATCATGTCTATTGGCGGTGGTGCATTTATTTTGCTAAACAACCGGTATTCTTACCGTAAATGAAGTTCCCGTTCCCACTTCGCTTTTAACCGAAATTTCTCCTTTATGCCTCCGGACGATTTCATAGGTAATGCTGAGTCCCAAGCCTGTTCCCTTGCCTACGTCCTTAGTTGTGAAGAAGGGCTCGAATATTTTAACAAGATTCTCCTGCGGTATTCCACAGCCGGTATCGGATACCTCCATCCAGATTGAATTGTCTTGATGCCATGTTTTAATTGTAATGACCCCCCGCTCCGCGATGGCGTTGGCGGCATTAACCAAAAGATTCACAAATATCTGATTAATTTGCCCTGTATAACACTTTGTGAGAGGCAGATCGCCGTAATTCTTTTCCAGGATGGATTTATATTTCAATTCATTCCAGACTATAGTGATGGCGCTCTCGATACATTCATTGATATCGGCATCTTTATATTCTTCTTCTTCCATTCGGGAAAAGCAATTAAGTCCGTGGATGATTCCTTTCATCCTTTCTGAACCGTCGAGAGATTCTTTGAGCATTACCTTCATGTCTTCCATAATATAATCCAGTTTTAATTCCTTCCGCTTCTTATTAATTTTCCTGATAACAGCCGGATCATCAAGAGACTTGACCGCTTCCGACTGGGTCTGGATAAAATCAATCATACGATGGACGTACTTACCCAGCGTCTCCAGATTGCTCGATATAAAGGACAAGGGATTGTTCAATTCATGGGCCACACCGGCAGCAAGCTGCCCGATGGAAGCCATCTTCTCCTGCTGGAGAATTTTCAGCTGGGAGGACTTCAGTTCCTCATGGGATTTTTCCAGTCTTTCCAGGGCAAGTTGGATATCTTTTCTGTTTTTCTCGATCTCCTTGTTTTTATTAATCAGTTCTTCCTGATTCTTTTTCAATGAGGTCTCCATTTGTCTGCGCTGAGTCACGTCCCGGGAAATACCCCGAAATCCAACACACACGCCTTCAGTGTCTTTTATAATAGAAATCAAAGCTTCGTAAATAATTTTCGTCCCGTCTTTTCTGATGGCTTCCATATCCAGCAGATTAATCTGTTCATTTGTTTTGTAGCTTCTAGCCACGGCCTGCTGCAGTGTTTCCAGCACTGCATCATCCACGAACTTCCGGTATTTTTGTCCGATTAATTCTTCACGGGTATACCCCAGAGATTTGCACATCGCGTTATTAACAACGATAAATTTGCCGTGAATATCGGCTTCATAATAGGCGTCTTTTATATCTTCAAGAAGAACGCGGTGTTTTTCCTGATTTTCACGAAGCTTTTCCTGCTGTTCTTTACGCACAAGTTCCCGGCGCTCCATTGTTCTGCGCTGACTCTGCCGGCGCTCAACCTGCCTGCGGTCGTCACTTCTACGCTCAACAATATCTTTCTCCATGATTTTCCTCCCGATAAAACAAAATATTAACCGGCATTACCTGACTTTTTATCAAAATTAGAATTGGTTTAAGATTAAGTATCTTCCTGTCCAGCGGGTATTTTATCCTCAAGCAGAATTTCGGCGGACAGCGGCTCGTCCGGCGCCGCTTCAACAGCCCTCAGTTTATTGGAAAGAGTCCGCGTTTTCTTCTGCGCGTCATCCACTGAGCTGGCGGCCTGTTCCAGCTTTTTGCGAACCGCGTCCAGCGTGTCGCCAAATCTGCTAAACGCTGTTTTTACTTCGCCCAGAACTTTCCAGATTTCGCCGGAATGCTTTTGTATGGCCAATGTCCGGAAACCCATTTGCAAACTATTTAAGAACGCGGCAAAAGTAGTGGGGCCGGTAACAACGATATGGAACTCCCGTTGCAATTGCCCAACCAGAGCCGTGCGGCGGATGACTTCCGCGTAAAGCCCCTCCGACGGCAGAAACATTATGCCGAAATCCGTTGTTTTGGGCGGAATGATATATTTCTGGAAAATGTCTCTGGCCGCTTTTTTGATGCTTGCCTCAAGTTGTCGGACAGCCTCGTCTGCCGCCACGGCATCAGCCTTTTCCTGAGCGTCCAGTAAACGATGATAATCTTCCACAGGAAATTTGGCATCCACCGGAATCAGCACGAAATCGGCAAGAGAGTCGCCCTGACCCGGAAGCTTGATGGCGAATTCGACGAAATCGTTTCCATTTTCGTTTATCTTGACATTCTTTAAGTACTGCTCCGGAGAAAGGACTTCTTCCAGAAGCGCGCCCAACTGTACTTCTCCCCATGTTCCGCGCGCCTTGACATTGGTCAGCACCCTCTTCAGATCGCCTACCCCTGCAGCCAGATTGCGCATATCGCCCAACCCCTGATGAACCAGTTCGAGCCGTTCGGAAACCTGCCGGAAGGATTCCCCCAGGCGCTTCTCCAGCGTGCTTTGCAGTTTTTCGTCAACCGTTTCTCGCATACGGTCAAGTTGGCTGGTGTTGTCTTCCTGAATCTGCCTAAGCTTTTCGTCAATGACCAGACGGATGTCCTCCATCTTTTTTTCACTGGTTGCGGCAAGCAGCGACATCTGCCTGGAGAAACTCTCCAGTTGGTCGTTTTGCATTCTGCCGATTTCGGCGATGCTTTTTTGAATAGTATCACCGAATGATTTCAGAGCCGCCGCCAGTTCCGTTCTTTCCTGCTGTGAAGACGTTTGCGTTTCGGCTCGCGAACGCGCAATTTCATCGCGCACCGAGCGGTCGGTTCTTTCCTGAGAATCCCGCAGAGTATCCAATTTGTTCATAAACGGCGCGAAATCAACCGAATAACGTCCTGCCCGCCAGTACAAAAGGACAAAGCCGGCAAGCATCAGAAGAATAATTATTATGATAAGAGCTACTTCCATTATATCTCCGCGATCGGGTTGATAAAATTTATCATCAAAGAAATCTCCATAGATAGCATAGAAGAACTCTTTTCTCTATGCCTTATGAAGATTTTCCTGCAAAGTTAACTCGCTGGAAATGATTGCAGAATATAACGGTTAAAATACCGGTATGTCAAGCGAAATGACCACCTTTAATATCGTTCTCATTTAGATCCCATATATCAAAAATTTTCCGTATTTATTTTCGTACATATTTGTATGTTGCATATTTTATGTCTTTTGGATATAAACCAGCATCTGCATAATTTCGGCGGGTTAAAATCCGTTTATTTTAAGGTTTAATATGGCCACTAGAATTGAAGTTGGTTTTAAAAAAGGAATTCGCGACGCTCTTGGAGAAAAAATTAAAAAACGGATTGTTGATAACTTCTCTCTTCCTGTCGAAAAAGTAAGCACGATTGAAGTATACACTATCGCCGGTGATTTGACCAAAGAAGAATTGAAGAGAGCCGCAGCCGGCCCCCTTTCCGATCCGGTAATTCAGATTTTTTCCGTAAACATTCCATTGGCCGCCGATTTCGATTGGTTGATTGAGGTAGGCTTTAAGCCCGGCGTTACAGACAATGTTGGCAAAACCGCCCGCGAAGCGCTTGAATTGCTTCTGGGCGACGATACGGAAGCGCACGGAATCGGCGTATATACTTCCCGCCAGTACCTCATCAGCGGAAAGATCACCGGATATGACGCGGAAAAAATCGCTTCCGGACTTTTAGCCAATGATTTAATTGAACGCCATCAAATAGTTTCCAAAAAGGATTTTCATTTTTCCCATGGAATCCCTGCCTATATTCCGCGGGTATCGGGCAAAGCACTGCCTGTCGTGGAAGAAATCAATCTTGCCGCCTCCGGTGCGGAGGAACTTTTAAAAATAAGCAAAGAACGGGTTCTCGTTCTGAATCTGCAGGAAATGAAAACCATCCGGGATTATTACAAAAATAAAGAAGTTATTGTTGAAAGACAAAAAATTGGGCTTGGTCAAAACGTCACGGATGTCGAGCTGGAATGCCTGGCGCAAACCTGGTCGGAACACTGCAAGCATAAAATATTCAACAGTTTGATAAATTTCACCGATGGACAAAAGAGGATAACGATTGATTCGCTTTTCAAAACATATATCAAAGGTTCCACGGAGATAATCCGCAAAGCAAAAGGAAAGAAAGATTTCTGCCTTTCCGTTTTCGTGGATAACGCCGGCATCATCAAATTCAACGATGATTTCAATCTGGTTTTTAAAGTCGAGACACATAACTCCCCTTCGGCCCTTGATCCTTACGGCGGAGCGCTCACCGGTATTGTCGGCGTCAACCGCGACCCGTTCGGCACCGGGCTGGGCGCAAAACTGATTTTCAATACCGATGTTTTTTGCTTTGCCTCTCCTTTTCACAAAAAGAAACTGCCTGCGCGCATTCTTCATCCGCGCCGCATATACGAAGGCGTGCGCGAAGGCGTGGAACACGGGGGCAACAAAAGCGGCATTCCCACAGTCAACGGCAGTATCGTTTTTGATGAACGCTTTCTGGGAAAACCCCTCGTATATTGCGGAACCGCCGGTATAATGCCCGCGCGCATTAAAGGGAAAACTACTCATAACAAAGAGATTAAGTCCCGGGATCTGATAGTCATGACAGGCGGCCGCATCGGCAAGGACGGCATTCACGGAGCGACCTTCTCCTCCGAAGAACTGCATGAAGGCTCCCCTGTGACGGCCGTGCAAATCGGTGATCCCATCACCCAGAAGAAGATGACCGATTTTCTGCTTATCGCCCGCGATCGCGAACTTTACCGTGCCATCACCGACAACGGAGCAGGCGGACTTTCCTCTTCCGTGGGCGAAATGGCCAACTATTCCGGCGGCTGCGAATTAGACCTTACTCATGCGCCTTTGAAATATGCGGGTTTGCAGCCATGGGAAATTCTTGTTTCCGAAGCGCAGGAACGCATGACACTGGCGGTTGATCCGAAAAAAATAAAACAATTTTTAGAACTCGCCAAAAAGATGGATGTCGAAGCCACCGTGCTGGGCAAGTTTACCGACTCGGGAAAGTTTCACGTCCTTTTTGGCGGGAAAACGGTTGCTTATCTGGACATGGAATTTCTCCACTCCGGCGTTCCCCAGATGAAACTCAACGCCAGATGGAAGCCGCCGAAAAACAAAGAACCTCGTCTCGCGCCGACGCGAAACCTTGGCGGAGAAATCAAGCGACTGCTCGCGCGTCTGAATATCTGTTCGAAAGAATCGGTAGTGCGCCAGTATGATCACGAAGTTCAGGGCGGCAGCGTAATCAAGCCGCTTGTCGGCGCTCAAAATGACGGCCCATCGGACGCCGCGATAATCAGGCCGCTGCTTTCTTCCATGGAAGGAGTTGTCGTCGCACACGGCATCTGCCCGCGCTACAGCGATATTGACACATATCACATGACCGCCTGCGCCATTGACGAAGCGATCCGCAACGCGGTGGCCGTCGGCGCCGATATTGACAATCTGGCGGGACTTGATAATTTCTGCTGGTGCGATCCGGTTAAATCCGCAAAAACGCCAGACGGCGAATACAAACTGGCTCAGCTTGTCCGCGCCAATATGGCCATCTACGATTACACGACGGCTTTCGGCGTTCCCTGTATTTCCGGCAAAGACAGCATGAAAAACGACTATCAGATAGGCAAAACTAAAATATCAATTCCGCCGACGATTCTTTATTCCGTCATCGGCGGAATAAAGGACGTACGCAAGGCCGTCACCATGGACGCCAAAAGACCGGGCGACCTTGTTTATATCATTGGCATGACCAAAGATGAAATGGGCGGCTCGGAATGGTTTGCCCTGCGGAATTTTATCGGCAATAATGTCCCCGGGGTTGACGCCTTCAGCGCCCGCAAAATATACCGCGCGCTGCATAAAGCAATACAGAAAGGCATTATCGCTTCCTGCCATGACTGCTCTGATGGCGGATTGGCTGTCGCGCTTGCCGAAACATCCATTGCCGGCGGTCTGGGCATGAAAATTGATTTAAATTCCGTTCCCTACACGGGGAAAATCAGAAATGACTATATTTTATTTTCAGAATCGGCAAGCCGTTTTATCATCACCATTCATCCGGAGGCGCGGCAAGAGCTGGAAAAAATCATGGCTGGAAATATAATCGGTTTTATAGGCCTTGTAACCGGCGACAATTTATTTCAGGCAGCCGGTCTGGAAGGTAAATTAATCATTAAAGAAAACATACACAAACTTAAAGAAGCATGGCAGAAGCCTCTTAATTTTTAAAAGCAGGATTTATATATGCCCCGTAAAGTAAAAGCGATAGTATTGACCGGCAACGGCACCAACTGCGAAATGGAGATGGCGCACGCCTGCAAACTGGCCGGCGCCGATGTTGTGGATATTGTTCACCTGAGCGAACTGCTTTACGGAAAGAAGCATCTGAATGACTATTCCTTTCTCAATCTGCCGGGCGGCTTTCTCGATGGCGATGATCTGGGATCGGCCAAAGCCGGCGCCAACCGGTTTCTCTGCGCCCGCGTTCTGGGCAGCCGTGATTTACTCTTAGATCAGCTGCTTAAATTTATTGATGCCGGAAAATTAATTTTAGGCGTCTGCAATGGCTTTCAACTGATGATTAAACTGGGATTACTGCCGGCGCTCGAAGGCAATTATACCGGACAGAGCGCCACTTTAACATTTAATGATTCAGGGCGTTTTGAAGACCGCTGGGTTTATCTGAAGGCTAACGCGCAAAGCCCCTGTGTTTACACAAAAGGAGTGAATATTTTGTATCTGCCCGTCAGGCACGGCGAAGGTAAATTTATTCCAAAAAGCTCCTCTGTTCAGAAACAAATCGAAGCAGGAAATATCTGCGCTCTTCAATACAGTGGCTCCGACGGTTTGCCCACAATGGACTATCCGGCCAATCCGAATGGTTCAATCAATTCCATCGCCGGAATTTGCAACGAATCTGGACGGCTTTTCGGCCTGATGCCTCATCCTGAAGCTTATCTTTATCGCGTCAATCATCCCCGCTGGACGAGAGAAAAACTGCCGGACGAAGGTCAGGGGCTGCTGATTTTCCGTAATGCGGTAAACTTTATCCGCGGAAAAGAATTTTAAAACTTTAAAATAACAAGACTGTAGGCGTTATGATTTTCGGGAATGGGAATTTCAAGATTATTCTTATATTATTTCTTTGCCCTGTAGTACTGGTACACACCGGGATTATCAACTAACAATCTAAAGTATCGTTCGGAAGCGGCAAGTGCGGGATCAATTGTATCAGGGGCAGTAATGATTCTTGCCGTGTCATCGTCAATGTAGGTGAGATCTTCCGGTTTCAATTTCAAAGCGGTTGACACCGGTCCATTTTCTTTGGAAACCACAAAAATAACTTTTTCGTACCATATCTCATAGAAATCACTGAGAACATAACTGATATCACCCCTCCATGGATCAGTCAGAAAGATGTGTCCATTGTGAATTCCTCTGAAGACAACAAAATGACGGTATTCGAAGATCTTTATAGGAATTATGCAGGGTGTGGTAAGAGACTTCAAATCCTCCAGTTCAGCTTTGTATCCCTCCCCCTGATAACCGAGCGCTTTAACGAATTTTTTCATATCCAGAAGGGAAAAAGCCTGGCGTTTCTGTATCTGAGCGGTATCGCCATAATGAAGGAGTCCCTGGATAACCTGCTTTTCGGTGAATTTTTCTCCCAGATAAAAATTGAGAAGAATAGCAAGAGAGGCGGAACCGCAGGAAAAGTCGTAGCTCTGCTTTATTAAATGATCCTTTTTTACTTCTAAAAGCGGGTTCACAAAAGTCCGCAAATACCCCGGCCCTGGTCCTGGAACGGCAATATTAATTTCCGATTTCGGCTGATCCAAAGGAGGAGAGATACTGGAAGTGAACGATGCTAGTACTGCAAATATGGCGGCGATTACTAATGCTCCCACAAAGAGGGCTACCTCCGGTATAATTATCTTGGTTGAATTTTAGCCTGAATATTTCAGCAGACTTTCGAACAAACAATCTTTTCGCTTTTAGAATTTCACTTATTTAAATTTACCAAGTCATTGAACTAAGGTCATTTGCATTAAGGTGTCTGATAGTTACAAGACAACGGGTCACTGACATGCCATTCATTTCAAGCGGGCCAAAATCTGTGCCGCCCATATTAAGATTTCCGACCCGCATACTTGCTGACATGGGCGCATTAATCGCCAGTATGGTGCCGTTAGCGCTGCCATTGCTGCCAATATCCATGGTCATACTCATTGCCGCATTTCCAACCAGAGGACTAGTCCATGAATTTTGAGTGGTTCCAGCAAGATCATCGTTGGCGGCGTAAACATATATGTTGGATAAACTCATCGTGGTCCCGGACGTATTCAAATACCAAGTCAAGCTCTTCACATACGCTGCCAGTGAGGCGTTCATAGTAACACCGCCGGAGTGACCCGTGATATTCATCGCCACAGGGCTTACTCCACTTAGAGTGGAAGCGCCGGTTACGGTAACGCCTTGGCCAAGAACAATACCCGTAATAGCTATATTGCCAATAGCAGGTAGGTTGCCTTGAACAGGGTTCACAATAGTGAGATTGTCGGCATAGATGTTTATTCCACCTGCAGTGGAGGGTAAAGCCAAGCCGTTTATACTTAGCCAGGTTTGGCCACCGCTGGTCCCGACATTCATGATAACATTTGTGCTTACACCGAAACCATCGTGTAAAGTGGTGGAATTACCAATGATCAGAGCGTTAGCTGTTGTTCCTCCATCACCAACAAATTCGATGTATTGGCCAATTGAATTACCAAGACTTACACTGGTCGCCACCGAGCTGACGGTCAGATTCAAACTCAATGTTACTCCGGATTCGCCATTAATCTGTGCGAGACTATCGTCCTCTATCGCCTGTATTTTCGCGTACACGGACGGATCATACACCGACACCGCAAAAAACAGCAAAATTATCGAGATAAAAGTAATGACTCTTATGAAGTTATTATTTAGCATAAGTTTTCCTCATAGAGCAGTCTCTCTTTATGTTTAATGGGCAAAAACCGTAACCGTTCCAGTTACAGAGGTAGAAAATCCCTGTATACTAAGGGCTACCAGGCTTCCCGAACCGCCGTTGAGCGCTTTGGCGCTATCCAATATCACATTAGCAGTGATACTCATGCCACTGGCACCGCCAATAGTAACTGTCGGCAAAGCAACGTTTAATTCGGTCTGTCCACCAGATGTGCCAACATCAACGTTCATGGTGCCGGTAATCTCGACTAAATTTCCGGTTATAACGATACCATTCATTGCCATAAAGCCGGCGGAAGGATAAGTGTCGGCATTATTAAAACCCACTAAAGGCGAAAGCGATCCCAAGCCGTCTGCATCACCAAAGACCATCTTACCGGCAGTCACGCCTGAACTAATTGCAAAATTGGTGAAATTGATACTGATGCCTTTCTGAGCTGTCAAAGCATCCAAATCGCTATCGGAAATAGCGGTCTTGGCAAATGACGCTATAGGCATCCCTAAAAATACCGCTATAACTGCCAGCATTAGAATTCTTTTCATGTTCACCCTTTTTTCAAGCCAGCAAATTCACCATCAAGTTCTGTTAAATCTCATCCCTGTATTATTGAAGAAGGGGCACGGGCACTGTGCGTGCCCCTTCTCGCACATTTTCTTCTATCCGGCCTGAGTGGGGGATGTGCCTGAGAGATAAGCCGGAAAATTTACCCTCAATTAATGGGCATAAATGGTCAATTGACCCGTTACTGAAGCTGTCAGTCCGCTCATATACGACTCGCCAAGTGTCAGTGGGCTGCTGGTAAGAGTCTTATCGCCGGCCAGCTTAATTGTTTGATCCTGAGTAAAGTTGGTACCACCAATGGCTATTGTCGGCAGAGCAATGTTTAATTTAGTTACGGAACCAGAGGTGCCCACATCAATGTTCATCACGCCGGACAGGCCAAGCACATTACCGCCCATGGTTATAACTGCTCCGATAAAACCAGCGCTGGTGTAGGTGCCAAAGCCGTCACTATCACCCCATGACTGTAAGGCAATCGATACGTTTGATATGCTAACACCATTGGTACCAAAATCAATGCTAACACCGGTTTGAGCTGTTAAAGCGCTCAGATCGCTATCGGAAATAGCGGTCTTGGCGAACGATGCAAAAGGCATCATTACAAATAATGCGACAACTGTTAACAATAAAACTTTCTTCATCTTCTCTCCTCCTAGTTTTTTGCTGCGCCGGCGAAATAACCTTTGCTATCGCCTAAAAGGGCTTACAACTTCTTTCCCCGATAAGCCTTGAACTCCGGTTTGTTCTCCAGCTGGGTTAAATACTTCTGCTTCTAAACTAAACAAAACTACCATTCACCTGCTTAAAACTGCCGTAGCATTACTTTTTTTCCACAGACAGCTTTTTTATTGTTATCACTCCTTTAAAAAACATCATGTGGAGATGTTTGTATTGTGATTAGGAATCAAGTTAAAGATTCCTTTCACAGTTGATACGTCACCTTCAGGATCTGTATAGACATACTTTGACGCAAATATAAATCCCATGATATCGTTGTTGAAATGAAGTACCTGTTTGCCTGAAGCCGTCTGCCTGTACAATACGCCGCTATTTTGCCCTGTGCCTTGATTGGTAAATAATCCGCTGACTGTACTCATGGTGCCCGAAACATTGCCATAGACATGTTTTGAGCCGAATTCTATATAATTAAGCGTCCGGCCGGCATTATTGGTGATGTTATCAAAACCAAACTCCATGTAGATCCCTTCTAATATAAGCGGCGAAGTTGTGCCATCTTGACTGCCGTAATAGAAATTTTGCGTATCAAGATCCCAGCCGCCATTATAGTATCCCATCTTATAGTTATACTGATACGAGAATATATTCACATCAATGCCCAGATCTATCTGGATGACATTGTTGCTGCCATTTATATTACTGTACGTTGTTATGTTGAAAAGCGACTGACCGTCTATGTTAGAAAGCTCAGAATCAGACATTACTTTTTTTACAGGTTTTGTAGGCGCGAAACTGACCGATGAAGAAATGAAAAAAAATACCCCGGCAGTAAGCAGAACAAGAAAAACTTTATTGAGGAAGAACAATTTCGTTTTTGTCTGCTTACAGTTTATTATCATCCTCGGACAGGCTCCCAAATATATTTTTTATATATTTATTTATGGAAGGTTTTTGTTGTTTATTAAACCTTATACAGACAAAAAACAAATGTCAAGCTTAAATTTGTTTTTTTTTGTCTGTATATTTTGAATATTTTTATAACCCATAAACAAGCTGGAACAGTAAGAATAAAAAACTTAAACATCCGTAGATTCAATATGGCTTCCCGCGATAGAATGATTATTTCCCGAAGACGAAAAATGATATCCGCGGTAAAAAAGAGCCAGCAAAACACCGCCAAAACCTATTGTGATGACCACAGCCTTAATAAGCATACCGACGTAAAAAGGCGCCCAGCCGATGATCCACCACAAAATCAACCCAAGCAGAGTTTCACGAACTAATGAGTGCTTATGACTGGGAAAAGTTTTTGTCAAGATAAATTTTCCCAGAAGCGCGCTGACAGCAATAAATCCAAACATAAACGACAGTAATATAACGGAAAAAACAAGCGGTATTAAAGGAATTCCGACAAATGAAAATATCAGCAACATGAAAAAAGGAGCGATCATCAAAGTACCCAGAGCGCCCCATAAGAAGGACTTTCCTTTATGACTATGAATTGAATCGGCAATGGCATTTAACAGACGGGGAAATAAAACAGCCATCAGCAATGCCAGCGTAAGAAGCATGGCGAAAAAACAAAAATAAATAATATCCGCAAACCATGACCAGGCGTTGGTATCACCTTGAAAAGCGGAAGAAAGTGCGGTGAAAATGTTCGACGAGTTCACTTCGGTGATGTCGCCGAAAATCTGGGCGCCGTTTCCCTGCGCTACAACCCCGCCGATACAAACCACATTGCCACGGACAACCGCTCCTCTGGCAAGAACAATCGATCCGCCAAGAGTCACCACATTGTTTTCGACCAGTCCGCTGACGGTGATCTGGCCGGCGATGGCGATGGCGTTGTCCACCGCCTGCTCTTCGCCGATATTGATATCCTTACCGATTTCGATGACATTCCGGGCGCAAACCGGAACCGCCGCCAGAACAATAAGCATTACAACAGCGATAGCGGCAATAAATATTTTTTTCATATTTTTTCCCGTTCTTAACTTTTCTTCATGGAAATCTTACGCCGTTGCCGCCAGTATACAATAAAGCCCGGCATAACCGAAATAATGATAATTGCTATTATGACAATGGTAAAGTTATTTTTCACGGCAGCTATACCGCCGAAGAAATAACCGCCCAGAAGAAAAAGGCAAACCCACGTGACGCAACCGGTGACATTAAACAAGATAAATTTAGAATAAGTCATGGCGCCGACACCGGCCACAAACGGAGCAAAGGTACGGATAATCGGCATGAATTGGGCGATGATGATTGTTTTACCGCCGTGTTTTTCATAAAACTGGTGCGTCCGCAGAAGATATTCTTTTTTAAAAAAACGGCTCTCCTCATAATGAAAAACTTTGGGACCGATAAAATGTCCTATCGAATAATTTACAGTATCACCCGCAATGGCGGCAAGACAAAGTAAAATCAATAAGACCTCGATGCTTAAAGCACCCTGAGCGGCGACCGCTCCCAGAGCAAACAAAAGTGAATCGCCCGGTAATACCGGCGTGACCACGAGGCCGGTTTCACAGAAGATAACCAAAAAAATAATAACATATGCCCAGATACCGAAACTTTGGGTGATCAGCGGCAGATATTTATCCAGATGAATAAAATAATCTACAAAATTAATGATTAAGTTCATAATATTATGGTATATGGTGAAATCTGTTTTTAAAAATAAAAAATCCAAGTGGTAATCGTATAAAGAAGAACAGAGGGGATGTCAACCGTAAAAAAGATTTTCGCTGATCTTTTAAAGAACAGCCGCTGAAAATAAATTTATTTTTTATCTGAATTTGTTAGCGAGAGACAGCTTTGCTTGCTTTGGGGTAAGCGAGCGAATATTGAATGGCATCATTCCTTATGAATCGAAGCTTCTTCGCAACTTGTCGCGGAGAGCTTCAATTTCCGGAGCTGTTTAAAATAAGCTCCCGCCAAAGACAAAAAGATATTAAAAGAATGATATCTCATCATTATTAATGAAAGAATAAAGGAATCTTAATATGGATAAAAAATATAATATTTTATTTATTCTTGTTATCTTAACAGCGGGCGTTATCGCCTATTCCAATTCTTTTGACTGCTCATTACATTTTGACGACAAAAATGTTTTCGAAAGCAGTGTTACAAAAGATTCCGCGACCATCGGTGACTGGATTCGTCTTTTCCCCGACCGTCCTGTGGGCATGCTGACATTTGCCGCTGATTACAAGATCCATAAGCTCGATGTTTGGGGATACCATCTGGTCAATCTTGCGATTCACCTGATAAACGCTCTTTTGGTCTGGTGGCTGACATGGATTACCTTTTCCACGCCGGTTATGAAAAACGAGTCCATCGGCAGACACAAGACGATCATTGCCTTTCTGTGCGGTTTGCTTTTTGTAACCCATCCGCTGGCCACACAGTCGGTAACATACATCGTTCAGCGTTTTGCCTCGCTGGCCACATTATTTTATCTTTTATCTTTGATTTTGTTTATCCGGGGAAGGCTCTGGGAGGGGAATAAGCATATAGCTCTTCTTTTATTCGGTTCCTCGATTGCGGCGGCTGTTTGCGGCATGCTGACCAAGGAAATTGTCTTTACACTGCCATTTGCCATTATTTTGTATGATTACTGTTTTATAAAGACATCTCCCTGGAAACTGGAAGTAAAGGATAAAAGCCTCTTTTTTTCATTAATGATGCTGGCAATCTTTATTTTCATTTATTTCAGGAACTTTTCGCTGAATCTATTCGATACCGTGCCGCCTGATCAGGGATACTCCTATTCCATATCTATGAAAGAATATTTTCTTACCCAGTTCAGAGTTATTTTGACCTATATCCGCCTGTTCATTCTGCCGTTTAATCAGCATTTTGATTACGATTATCCTTTATCTGCCGGTTTCTTTCAGCTAAGAACCTTTTTCAGTTTTCTTATATTGCTGGGCATTTTATTGTCGGGAGTTTTGCTGTTTAAGAAATACCGGTTAATTTCCTTCGGGATATTCTGGTTTTTTCTGACAATGTCTGTGGAATCGAGCATTATTCCGATTTCCCAAAATGTGATTTTCGAACACCGGACCTACCTGCCCGGTTTCGGTTTTTTTCTGACCATGACCTGCGCATTCTTTTATTTTTTCAGGGAGCAGTATCTTAAAATTGCCTTGATCATCCTCCTGATGGTTGCCGCTGTCAACACGGCGCTGACATACCAGCGCAATAAGATCTGGAAAAATGAATACACCCT
>JBEKJX010000005.1:0-24959 GCA_050011015.1 Smithella sp. | reverse complement strand
TGACCGCACACAACGTCGCATAACACAACCCTCGTCCGGTTGCGCCGTTTCGCGCATTGATACCCATTCGGGGTTTCCCTGTAATTTGTGCTGCTACGACCAGTTCTAAATATTCCTGATCCATCCCCAGTTGTTCGAGTATCTTTTTATCATCGTAATTAATGTCAAAAGCATCTTTCAAAAGTCTTCTTGCTTCTTCCAGCGAAATGATTTTGTCACCGATCATCGTCACGTTATTTTTTACTCCGTATACCATCAAAGCAAGATCTCTGAGTACGGATTTGAACCCTTCAAACATATGTCCTATCTCTGTTGCGCCGCATCCTACATCGCCCGCGGGAACATCCTTCATTGGCCCTGTCACAAGAAACAGCGAACGTCCAAAATTTGAAAGTGTATCAAAATAGTCTATGCTTTTTGAATCAAACTCCCGAGGGTTTATGATCATCCCTCCCTTTGCTCCGCCGAATAAAATGCGGCTTCGCGCGCACTTCCATGTCATCATAAACGCCAACGCTCCGACTTCAGTGAAATTGACAATAGGGTCTATTCTTAATCCTCCCTTCGCGGGTCCGCGATAATCGGAATGCCTTATGCGATATCCCGGAATATTGACTTGGTCATTTTCCCTTTTACAGAGGACAAAAAACTCTTCAAAAGACTTGAATCCAAGAAGAATCGCAAGCGCGTGAGGACTATCATATAGTCCCGATATTTTTGCTGCTTCAAGAAAGTCAGTTATGCTGTTTAAGTACAAATTGTTGAATTCTTTTCCCGGTTCAAGATTTTTATTTGCCAGAGATTTGAGTTCACCAACAGCGTCAAAAATATCGTCGAGGGATGAAGAACCGGCAAGTTTGCGCATCTGCTTCTCAACGCACTTTTCATTTTCATCAAGGACTACGGAAGGTGGATGATTCGCGCCGAGTATTTCTGCCAGTTGAGATTCAATGCCTTTAATATCGATATTTTTGGAAATATACACAGACATGATACCAACAGATGAAGAACCGTTTTCGAAAAGGTCATAATACGAACGCCTGATGTTGATATTTTTCTTCTTAAAATATCCAAGAATATCAGTGATCATGCGATTGTATGGTGAGATCAAAGCAGCAGAAATTCTTGTTTCGGTTTCAGTTTCTGATAAGGTGATAACTGGTTTTTGGGTAGTAACAGCTTTTTTATAAAGTTCAAGATGGCGAAACGCTCTTTTCTGCTTTCCCGCGGCAGATATTTCTTCCCGCAAATATTTAGGATGAAGAGAACATAAGAACTTCTGTCCATTTGTTAATTTCTTTTCTTTTGCATAAGAGCGAATGTCTTCAATAAGTTTTTTTGCTTCAACGTTCTCTTCAATAGAAAGTGGAATAGATTTCGCGCCTCTTCTTTCTATTGTCACAATGCGCATGCCCGCCCGTGCTGATTCAGAATTATACGACACAATGTCCATGGAGCTGTTCTGTTCAATGATTCGAGCAAGACGCCCCGGGAAATCCCTGCCCACATTTACAAAATAGGTAATGTTACTGCCGTCAGGACTTACCTGGCTTATCATTTCGCTGTTTGCATTAAGAAACTGCGTGAGCATATATATATGGTGTGCCATAGTATTAGGTGAATTGCTGTAATAATACCATTCGGGTAAAAATCCTTCAGAAAAGTATCCTTCCAGTATTTTTTCTTTTTTGTTGAGTTCAATGTGAAAATCATTTTCAAGAATTCTGCCCACTTCCGCCATAGTTTTTTTGATTGAGGCATCCATCCGGCATATTAAATTTTCACTCATTTTCTACTCCTTTGACAGGGATTTGCTCTTACTTAGAGGTTATTTATTAATTTAATACTATTAAATTAATAAATCAATAAATATTTTTTTACTTGTTATAATATGATTTTATTGTGTTTTAATGTGAATGAGAGTAATGACAGATACTACTCTCTTTATTCTTATTCAGACCTGAACAAGCTTTTCACAACGCGCTTTCGCAGATGATGTATGCATAATGAAAAAATAGTGGTTTTCATGATTTACACGTTTAGTTTTGCACTTTTAGTGCTGCTGTAAAGGCACAAGAGTCTATTGAAATAAAAGAGGTTGTCTTTTTAAGTTTCGCTTTAAAATCCTATTGAACTTTTTGCTGAAAAAATAACTTTTTTTCATCTTCCGTAAATATTCAAATAAACCAATAATTAACCTCAGGAAATAAGTCCAATAAAAATAGTCGTATACCACTTATTGTGGTAACATTTTGAATGACCACTATATATTGATTTTTTTCTTGATTTTTTTAAAATTGTAGTGTAAAATAACTTACAATTGTAGGGAATAATAATCTTTTGGTTGAAAGATCAAGGTTTCAGTTAGATGCTCCGCCACTTGGGGCAAGGTTGCTTTAAGTAAATTTAGACAGCAGGGAAACATTTTTTATAATAATGCCAAAGCTGGTTAATGTTGGAACTGAAGAACCGCTTCTAATGGAAAAGTAGTTGGTGCGTCATCCAGGGGATACAAAAACAGGAAAGATTATATCGCAAACGCCAGGCGAAGCGGTTAAAATGGTTAACTAAAATTTGAACCATTAACGAAAAGGCGGATTATAAAAGATCCGCCTTTTTTTATTTCATAATGCGCCGTTTATGAATTAGGTGCAGCCGATGGTTATGGATGCCAGTCCTCGTCAACTATCATCGCCTTAATTCCGTAAGCAGCAAGTAAAGCAACAAAACTTCTCAACGTGATCAGCCCCGACAAAAAGATGTTTCTATCCTTTTGTTATTCTATCAATTTGTTCCACCAGAATATTTTTAGATCATTCCTGTGCTTAAGCATTTGGAAATTATGACGCGCATGTTTCCTTTAATGCAATATCCCTTGAAGTCATTATAAATAAAAAAGCTTATGTTCTGATTGAAAGATAGTGACTGAAATACAACACGTTTATGCCACACAATGCATTGAGGTGACTTCTTCCAACGCCAGAGAACACTTCACATTGAAGGATAAAAAATGGCTGAACTCTAACTTAACATGTGATACATGTTTTTTCGGGCAAGGCAGTTATTGTAATGAGGGGAGGAATCGAAGTGCCTGGATCGGACATTAACGGAAAAATATTATCAATAATTTCTGCTTTAAACTCAGGAGGAGGGTATTTTGTCAAAACGCCCGTCTTGCATAATGTAGATTGGCCGGCAATAGTTGCGGCTATCGAAAAGACTGGCCTTGCTGGATATTTTTCCGCTCTTTTTTCCCAAACCAAATCCGGTTCAGAGATACCGGCAACGGTTGTTGATACCATTAAAATCGCTGCCCGCCGCATTGCTGCTCACAATGCCTTTTATGAATCCCAATGCGCAAGAATCCTGCAAGGATTATCTTCCACGGGTGTGGAAAACATTTTACTTAAAGGTTTGTCTTACATGGAGGATATTTATGGTGACACCTTTGCCCGGGCAATGAGTGACATAGATCTGCTTATCCGGCCGGTTGACCGGATCAAGGCGCTCGAATACCTGCTGACCGAAGGTTATTCTAACTACGTAATCCCATCATTCAAAGGCAGTCAAAATGATTTCACCAATTTAACTGACCTTATCGGCGAGGCGCATTTTATGAAGAAGTCTGGCGCGCTGACAGTTAGTATTGACCTGCATTGGAGGTTGCGGGCAGGCTATCCAATGAACGATTATCTGGCGCTGGACAAATTTCCCTGGTGGCAAGAAACAGGCACTGTAATTATCGGAGGCATACCGGCAAGAAGGCTGTCGCCCGAGATGCAGTTTATTCATCTGGCATTACATTTTGCCATCCATCATCAGTACACCGGACTAAGATGGTTTGTCGAAATGGGCCTGTTCATAAAGCGTTTTGGCAATGATCTTGACTGGGAATTCATATATATGACAGCATCATCACCTGACTGCCGCAAATTGCTAGGGATCTGTTTACGGCTTGCCGCAGATTACATGGGAGATTCACGTCCCTGTTGGGCAATGTGGCGTAAATTCCTGTCTGGCTGCACCATACTTCCGGGCGAATATCGCTTTTATAAAAGTTGCCTTATGCGGGACGCCAGGTCGCGGATTGCCGCATATATTTGCATGACATTAAGTCCCGCAACATTTGCCGGACGCTTGAGGATGATTTCCTACTTTCTGTTTGATCCGCAGGGAGTAACATTCTGGCGTGGATCAGACACCCGGGTACCCCAATGGTTGCAGCCTTTTTATAATCTTTACATAATTGGCAGTCAACTGTTGCGCGGCAGACGCGCATAATCGTCTGACAATGGTATATTTAACGCTTGCACGAAATATTATAGAAGGAGATAAACCCCATGGAAAGAGTTCCTAAAAAGAATCCGGACATTATATGGAAGAATGTTCAGGGAGAGACCTTGCTGCTTAATCCTGTCAGTGGAAGGTATTATGGCCTTAATAAAGTCGGTTGTTCCTTTTGGGAAAAGGTGGACGGCACAAGAAGCTTGTCGGAGATTGCCGCGTTACTGCTGGATGAATTCAACGTCGAAAAAGCGAGACTCCTCAAAGATCTCGAAGAATTGATTAAGACACTGACAGAGAACAGGCTCTTAACCTTGGATTAACAAACAGCATGCCGTATTATTAAGGAATGCACCATATCTGCTGATTTGCCTGTTATCTTGAAACTGGTGAGCATTTGGAGTCTATTATAATGTCGTCATGAAACATATTTTATACTTAAGAGATTAACGTGAAAAATTATTCATATATATTTGATGCATTCGGCAAGTCATTAAGAATATTCGGTGACTGGGCCCCTTGCTTGAAGGATCTTTGCTCATGGTATGCAATGCCTCAACTCGAAGGATCAAATGCGCCGGAGCTTACTTTGGAAATAGCCGGAGCGGATATTAAAGAGATGGAGAGGCGCATTCCGCTGCCCGGAGTTGAACATAAAATCAGAAGCGGCATCATGGAGACAAATCAGAACTTTGATTTCACGATTTATGTCGATGGACACAGGCATTGGACAGACTATGCCGGCGCCGGGCGCATTATAGTCGATTTCAGCAAAGGCAGCGCCGTATCACTGATATGCAGCGAAGCCATGCTTCCCACTTATCAGAAATATCTTTTTGCCGACCACCCTTTAGACAAGCTGTTCACATCAAGGGGCATTTTCTCCATGCACGCCTCCTGCGCTTCCGTCAAGGGTAAAGGAATCGCCTTTACGGGCAATTCGGGCGCGGGCAAATCTACAGCAGCCTTTGCCCTTATGCAGAAGGTCATGCCTATACTGACTGATGAAAAGCTGTTCTTATTTAAAGATGCGGAATATTCGGCAGGGTCAATTTCGGATATTATTAAAGTGCGGCATGATGCCATATCGAAATTCTTTTCCGCGCCGTCTTCGTGCCGTGAATATGATGTCATAGCTGGGGAGCACTATCTAAAACTGGGCGGCTCAAAAACATCCGCCTGGCAAAACCGGGTGCCTCTTGCGGCCTTGTGCCTGCTGGAACAGACCGGCGAATCCAAAACAGAAGTAACAGCTGTCAATCCAATAAAGTTGGCGGGAGGCCTTTTTCCTGTAACAATTACCGGCGTGAGCCCTCAGCACAGGGAGGCCAAGTTTGGATTTATTATGGAGATGCTTAACAATATCGAGTGCAGGCTCGTAAAGTTCGGAACAGATATGGACGATTTTGCGGCTAAAATCGAGAAGTTGGCGGAAACAATTTGAACACCTGATTGACCGGATGCTCAATGCCCTGATTTAATCTGTATATATTGGCGTCCAATAAAAAATAATCTTACAATTTATTTTGACGGAGAGCTTGCAAAGCCGGTGGTTACATCCGAAAGATCTTCATAAATAACAAGTTCAGGTTTTTCATATTCTTGTTCCATAGCTATTCCTCCTACTATCTCATGGAAAGATTGGTTCGCGGGAATTTACAACAAAGAGCCAGAGCAGTCAAACTAATTTTTTTCATCGTGGAAGAATAATATTGACACATAAAGGGGACTTTCTTATAGTTCAAGTCTCGCTTGGGCAATATTATGGCGAGGCAGCAAAAGGCATAGCCGTACAATGATAATGAAAGAGTTCCTCCGGCATAAATTAAGCGGTTGTTCGATTTTATAAATATCAATCCTGCCAGGGAGAAAATTTTTGTTCCAACGTTTATTTCGCTATTTGATCCGTCCTTCAGTGCTTCGCCGGATGGTGCTAAATGGGCAGGCAAAGGCGCGGGTTGCCAGCAGGCGCTTGTCCGAAGGGCAGGTGTTTGTCAGCTGTTGCGAAAATGAATGGGCAAACCTTGAAGGATTATGTCAATCCATCGTGCCTGCATGGGATAGTTCAGAACGGATTCTTGTCAAGATTAATCTGAACACGGCTGACACTTATCCGGCATCGACGGCCCCGGAATTTTTGATTGCATTACTGGATGCATTGCGAAACAAAGGATACAGGAACTTGCTGGTCGGTGACTGTTCTTCCATCGGCGCATTACCTACGAGAAAAGCGGCGGCTCAAACAGGCATTGCGGAAGCGGTGCGCGGCAAAGCAAAATTGATTTATTTTGACAACAAACCGTGGGTACGTGTCCATATTGGCGGAAAGTATCTTCCTTCAGCAGTAGTTCCGAAGATTGTGTTTGAAGTTGACCGCATCATTCATTTGGCCAATATGAAGACGCATTCTCTGGCGGATTTTAGTTTTGGGATGAAGCTGGGTGTGGGATATATGCATCCGCTGGAGCGACGGGAACTGCATCGGGAATATTTGCATGAAAAAGTAGCGGAGCTGGCGTTGGCGGTGCAGCCGGACTTGACGGTTATTGACGGACGAAAGGCTTTTGTCTGCGGTGGACCGGCAAAAGGCCTAGTGAAAAAAGCCGGCGTTGTATTGTGGGGCGAAAATCCTTTAGCGATCGATGTGGAAGCGTACCGGAGATTGTATACGTTGAAGAAAAAATTCGATTGCCTGGAAGGATTCGCAGAGGATCCGTTTGTGATGCGCCAGTTGCAGCATGCCCGTCACATTGGTGTCGGAAATACAGATTGGCAGGAATACCGCATTGTGGAAGCATAAGGGATATGAATTGCCGCAAGATGTGACTCTGATCATCGGAGCGCTATTAAGGCTTATATATTATGAGATGATGATTCACTTAAGACCGCTACCCGTGATTTTAGCGGGAATTCGTGAAATAAGTCATGAAGGATCTTCCTCGCTTTTACAGGAGGAAGTGATGATTAAGCTGGACAAACTGTGGCGCGCTTGTGGATTTTTGATGGTTCGGTTACTGCGAAATCCGCGCCCTTGTTTGCGTCGCTCTCTGGTGTTGTATCGCTGGTGCCGGAAGAATGGCGTGGATAGCAAATTGTTTGTGGGTGTGGGAAAAGACAAAGATATGCTGAAGGGTCATGCATGGCTGAATGTTTACGGGCACGTATATAGGGAAGACCCGGCGTTGTTGGCCAGAGAGTACGTCGTGATGCTGGAAGGTTGAGCGGCAAAAAGGAAGACGAATCCAATGAGATTTTTGTTCGTTACGCATGGTGTGGAACCAAAGGCGTTTATGGGACCTCATTGGCTTCCGTTGGGATTTGCCTACATCGGCGCGCTGCTGAAACAGCATGGACATGCCGTGTATGTTTTTGACCGATACGCGGCGATGGCCCGGTTGAGGCTGGATAAGGCGAAGATTGATCAGGCGATGCTTAAAGCGGTAAAGACGTTTGCACCGGATGTCATCGGCATGTCCACTGTCTCACCGTTGATTTATGACTCGGTTAATTGCGCGAAAATCCTCCGTAGCGTTTTTCAAGGTATAATGCTGGCGGGCGGACACCATGCTACGGCGTTACCGCAGGTTACGCTGGAGAAGATCCCGGAGCTCGACGGCGTTGGGATAGGTGAAGGTGAAGAATCCCTGCTTGCACTGGCTCAAGGGATAAAGCCGGCCGATATAAGCGGAATCCTTTGGCGGCAAAGCTTTGAAAACAGTAAAGGCAAAGAAACACAACCGAAACATGAACCGGTTTGGGGTCGGGTCGAACAGCTTGATGGGTTGCCCTTTCCTGATTTTTCTTTATTTGACACTGCATTTTATACGCGACGCACTTCATCTGTAATTCGCGGGTTTTACCTGTCAACTTTATCGATGCTGGGATCACGGGGATGCAAATACCGCTGTCCTTTTTGTAGCGAATCGTTGATTTATGGAAGCGGGGTGCGTTTTCATAGCGCTGAATATATTACGGAGATGATCAAGCGTTCCCTGCTGCAATACCCGCAGGTTGAAGGCATCTATTTTCATGATAATGATTTTCTGATTGAACCTGTCCGGGTGGAGAGGCTCTGCAGGAGCTTCATCGAGACGGGACTTGCAAAGCGGTTTTTATGGGCGGTTCAGGCACGGGCGGACCGTCTGGAACCGGATTTGTTGCGGCTGATGCGGCAGGCGGGCTGTATTCAGATTGAAATTGGGGTGGAAGCAGCTCGGCAAAAAGATTTGGATGCTTTGCGAAAAGGCACCACGGCAAGCATAAATGAGAGTGCTCTCCGGCTCTGTCGTGACGCGGGAATAACTGTGCATGCAAACATCCTGACCCGGACAGCAGGAGAGTCGTTGACGGATTTGGAAGTGAAGCTGGATTGGTTAAAGCACAATCGGCCGGATACATTCAGTTTGCATGACCTATGGATTCACCCGGGATCCGCGTTATATAACGATATGGGGAGGCGATATTTTGAAATCAATGATTGGACGCGGGAGAACGTGCGCGGCTTTTACGCGGCAGATGTTTTTTCCAAAGTTGCGCCCGAGGAGAGAAAACACTGGAATCAATCGCGGCTTAAACCGTTTTCGAGGAGGCATCATTGGCTCGCCAGATTGCGGCTGAATCCGGCGCAAAAATGGCCGCGTATGTTGTATGAGGCGATTTCGCTAAGGATGAAAAGGCGTATGGTGAAGACAATCTTGTTTTTTATCTAATATCAAAAAGTGGGATTTTTCAGTAAAATTTCATCGATAATTATTCCATGAAGTATTTTATTTACCCCTCGTCTAACTTTAAATATTTTTTCAAGCAGGCAAAGCAACACTCCGGAAAATTTATAGTATTGGGAATATTGAGTTTGTGATATCTCTGGCATGAACTGCTCTTTCCCATTGACTTACTAAACTCATTTCTTCTATAATAATGCAAAACAAAATTGTGTAATACTTAATCCATGAGAAGAAATCTTTTCAGGATATTATTATGATTTCAAGACGTGATTTTTTAGTGACACTTGCAAAACTGGCTGCGATAGCCGGCGGCAGCAGTATGATTCTGTTCGATCCTTCCTGGCAAAGTTTTTTATCTGGCAGTAATTCTGGTCTTGCCTTCGGAGATACTTATTTAGATGAACTCATTCGAATGGCTCCAAGGGCCCGTTACTGGAAACCAATCACTGTAAAAGGCGATAGGTATTCCCCGGATGAAACCATTGCCAGGTGTCTTCTTTGCGCCAATGGTTGCGCCATTACGAACGGTCAAAAGGGAAGATGCCGGACGCGCATGAATGTAAACGGAGAGTTGAAAAGCCTTGTCTATGGCCGCCCCGTATCCATTCATGTCGACCCGATCGAAAAGAAACCTCTTTACAACTATCTTCCGGGTTCTGAGGCATTTTCTCTGGCCACTGCCGGATGTCCGCTCAAGTGCAAATTCTGTCAAAACTGGGAGATTTCTCAGGCGTCACCGGAAGACAATAGAGCTCCATTTACTACGCCTGCCCAGATCGTCAACGCCGCGCATGCCAGCAAGTCGCCCGTGATTGCCTTTACTTATAATGAACCGACGGTTTTTACGGAATATCTGACCGACATTGCTCGTGATGCGAAAAAGCGGGGCATCCGTTCCGTATTAATAAGCTGCGGATTCATGAACGAGGCGCCTCTTGCGGAAATGTGCAATGTGCTTGATGCCATTAAAATCGATCTGAAGGGTTACAGTGAGGATTTTTATCAATCTGCGTGCGGAGCCCAGCTGCGGCCTGTCCTTAGAAGTATCAAACAGGTAGCGAAAAGCCGTGTTCATCTGGAAGTTGTAAATCTTGTTGTGCCCACTTTAAATGATTCGGACAAGATGCTGCAAGGGCTTATAAACTGGATATTGGGAGAAGTTGGCCCCGATGTCCCTGTTCATTTTACCCGCTTTCATCCCGATTATCAAATGCGCAATCTTCCTCCTACACCTGTTGCCACCCTGGAGAGAGCCTATAACATGGCCATGAGCAAAGGGATGCATTATCCATATGTGGGGAATGTGCCTGACCATCCGGGGAATAACACCTACTGTCCGAACTGTAAAAAGGCTGTAATAAAGCGACAGAACTTTTTTATAACGGAGATGAACTTAGAGGGCGGCCATTGTAAATTCTGCAAATATAAGATTGCCGGCGTATGGGCATGAAAAGAGGTTTAAAGATAATGAAAATGTTGCGATTGAGCCTTACATTGCTTGTTATCAGTTCCTTTTTTGCCTCGGCATGCCACGCGAATAAAGGGTCGAATCTCGATGTTCGTGAGCCTGCTGTGGCGGGGAAGTTCTATCCTGAATCCGCATACAAGCTGAAACTCGCCATCGAAAAATTTCTTCAGGATGCGCTTCCCGTCAAAGTAAAAAAACCTGTTGCCATTATCGTTCCCCATGCCGGCTATATATTCTCCGGCCAGATTTGCGCCGATGGGTTCAAACAGGTTAGTAATCAACCCTATGATGTGATCGTCGTTCTGGGAACAAAGCATACAAACTCCGATCTTCAGAAAATCTCGCTATATCCGGGGGACGGTTTTCGAACTCCTCTCGGTATAGCAATGGTGGACAAGAATATTATATCTTTACTTAAGAAGGCAGATCCGTACGATTGTACCATGGATAAATCACTTCATGAATCTGAACATTCCGTCGAAGTAATGGTGCCCTTTATCCAGGTTGTCTTTCCTAAAGCAAAGATTGTTCCCATTGTCGTCGGTTCACAAGATAGGGATACATGCATTCGCTTTGGTCAGGCTCTGGCACAGGTTTTAAAAAACAAGAGGGCATTGATTGTCGCGAGCTCCGATCTTTCTCACTATCCGTCTGCGCAGGATGCAAACATCGTGGACAGAGAAACTCTTGAGGCTGTTGCAGGACTTGATCCTGCCGTATTTAGCGCAACCATGCAAGCGCACAGAGACAGAAATATCCCCAACCTTTATACAAGCGCCTGCGGAGAAGCACCGATTATGGCGGCAATGGCAGCAGCGAAATCTTTGGGCGCTAATCGCGGGGTAGTCATCAGCTACGCCAATTCGGGGGATACATCTGTCGGTGAGCCTTCGCGGGTTGTAGGGTATGGCGCGGTTGTATTAACTGCGGAAGGCGGGGGAAATGATATCAGCGTGTTATCTCAATTTGCGCCGGCTGCTGAATCCGCGCCACTTAGCTCATCTGATAAAAAGGCATTGCTTGCTTTTGCCAGGGAAACCATATCACGATTATTTATGACAGATACAGTTCCGCTGGCAAGGGGGGTTAGCGCAAATCTTCATCAACCGCGGGGTGTTTTTGTGACACTCAAGAAAAAAGGCGAGCTTCGCGGTTGTATAGGCCGGATGATCGGAGATGAACCCTTGTGCAAGATTACCGGTGTCATGGCGATTCAGGCAGCCTTTAATGACAGACGGTTTAACCCGTTAACCGTCGATGAGCTAAATGACATCGAAATAGAAATATCCGTGCTGACGCCGATGCAACCGGTAGCCGGTGCTGCCGGTATTGTTGTCGGCAGGGATGGGGTTGTGCTCAGCAAAGAGGGTCATTCTGCCGTTTTTCTTCCTCAGGTAGCAACGGAACATGGTTGGAGTCGTGAAGAAATGCTGGATAATCTTTGCCGGAAAGCCGGTCTGGAGACTGGGTGCTGGAAGACGGGCGCGATATTTTCAACCTTTCAGGCTGTAGTATTTAGCGAATCCCAATTACGATAACCTAATGACCATTTTTCTCCTCGCCATCGGGTTTACTTCAATTCTGGGGCAGGTTGTCCTGCTTCGGGAATTAAATGTTTCCTTCTACGGTATCGAATTAATTTACCTGCTTGCCCTGGGAATATGGTTATTCTGGACTGCTATAGGCGCGGTCATCGGACGCCGGATTAAATCTCCATCGCAAAACGACATCACTGCGCTTTTTATTATCTTTGGAATCGTCCTTCCTCTGGATATCGTGTTCATCCGTTCCAGCCGTCTGATCTTTGGCGGCATACCCGGCGCGTATCTCACTTTTTTTCAGCAATTAATTGTTTTAGTCATTTCCATCCTTCCTGCGGGATTGTTGTCCGGTCTGTTATTCCAATGGACTGCAAAGGCATACGTGGCAGCGGGCAGGACGCTGGCCGTTGCCTGTGCTCTTGAAAGTGCGGGCGGATTATTGGGCGGATTGTTTTCCACGCTGTTTCTCATGTGGGGGCTCCGGAATTGCTCTATAGCGTTTGTGTGTGCTCTTATCTCAGTCATAACGCCCTTAATTGTTTTAAAGAAATCTGAGATATCACATTTGCGCTTTGCGGCAATCATTCTGGTTTGTATCTTTCTGGCTCTTCTGGGGAAGGCATCCTCTCTGGATCGCCTTATGACCGTGTGGGATCACCCGAATCTTCTGGAAAGTGTTGATTCCCCATACGGCAGAATTACTGTGACGCGCCTGTACAATCAAACATCCGTTTTTGAAAATGACGCTTTATCCTTTGAGACTGAGGGAACCGATGCTGAGTACTTCTGCCATTTAGCGGCGCTCCAGCATCCGGATCCACAGAGCGTATTGATTCTGGGTGGTGGAATTGAAGGAATTGTCAGAGAAATAGCAAAGTACAAGCCAAAACAAATTGATTACGTGGAACTTAATCCCGTCATGCTGAACCTGGTGACACAATATCTTCCTGCTGACATCAGGAAATCATTGAGAGAACCGAATGTCCATATTATATTTGCCGACCCCCGGCAGTATCTAAAAAAGAGCGACACATACGATCTCATCCTTGTTGGTATGCCGGAACCGGCATCGGGACAGGCAAACCGCTTCTTCACACAAGAGTTTTTCGAGCAATGTGCGGCAAAACTCAAATCCGGGGGAATTCTGGGCTTCAAGCTCCGCACAGCTGAAAATCTATGGACAAAGTCGCTGACCCGCCGCAATGCAAGTATATACAGTGCCCTGCAATCCGTTTTCCCGGAGGTGCTTTTTCTTCCGGGAACAACGAATGTTGTGACCGCCTCTTTAACACCGCTGCCTCGCACGCCGGAAGTAATGTCCCGCCGGTTGCAGAACCTGAAAATAACGACCAGATTAATCGTGCCGGATTACATCAAGTACCTTTTTACAAACGACAGATATTTTGAAATCAGAGATTTGCTCGCAAGAGAAAAGGCTGAGCCCAACACCGACATCCGGCCTGTTTGTTACCAGTATACTTTCATAATCTGGTTGTCGCAGTTTTTTCCGCGCGTCGCCCTTATTGATCCATCTTCAATTATGGATAAGGGGTTTTTTAAACCGCCATTATTATTGTTGTGGCCCGGTTTACCTATTCTCTTTCTTCTGGGCCGCTTCCGGCCTGCGCTGCGCCGCGCAATGCTGGTCGCCGCGGCAGGTTTTATGGGGATGGTTCTGGAAACAATCCTCATCCTTTATTATCAGGTAAAATATGGGGTACTCTATCAGGATATAGGACTGCTTCTGATGAGTTTTATGGCTGGTCTTGCTCTGGGCGCAATGATCATTAAAAGACAGATGATTCGGCCGCTCAACAATAAAGCGCTCTTTCGATGGTACGGTCTCAGCCTGCTTGCCGGATTTTGTTTGTTGTGCGCGTTTACGGCAATGATAGTGAAGATGAGCGTCTCCGCCGGTCTTGTCCGGATTTCATGCCTTTTGGCGGCAACGGGTTTTTTAGTCGCCGGTATTTTTGCCTACGCCAGCATTCATAAAATTGAAGACCAGAAAAAAGTAATTTCATCGCTATACTCGGCTGACCTCATCGGCGGATGTCTTGGCTCTCTTCTTGGCAGTCTTATCTTGATCCCTCTGGCGGGCATGGATATTACCACATGGGGAATGCTTCTGATTGCCGCATTTTCTGTTCTTTTGGTATGATTATAAAACGCGATCTTCCAGTATCAGCTTCTGACTTAATTTTTCATGTTCCCTTTTAAGTTTATCGATGAGTTAATGGAAAACGTTAGAAATTGACTATCCGCTTCAGCGGTATCGGCGGATAAATCTGGCCGTGATTGGGAGGCATAGAGTTATAGACCCAATCGATATCAAGGGTGCCCAGATTTATGCCGAGATGGCGGGAATAGCCGTTAAAGATGCCCCGCACCAGAACATCTTCCATCTGCATGGTCAGACAGAAAACAGATAGAGTCATGCCTTTCTTGAGCAGGTTAAGCTCGGCGCAAAAAGCGCCGGGATGAAACGCAAGGCGGCTGCTGTCCGCAGCCTGACATTGAATAACAGGAATGATTACAGGAAAGCCATCATCTCCGATGAAAGATAAACATTTTATGGAATCAAGCCTGTTGAATAATTTTTCTCCAAAATACGAAAGAATCCTTTCCTGATTGCCTTTTGCGGTGCCGCCTTTTGCCATTTTCGTCAGAAGCGTCGATTTTACAATAGACGCGAGCGGCAGCAAATTTCCAGGTGTGGTTTCCTTTAGTTCGAAATAATGAACCGTATTAATGCCGAAATATGTATTGTATCGAAACATAGGCTGCTTGTTGTATATCTCATATTCCGGGCCTTCTTTTTTTAAATGCGTCCAGAGAGCCTTCCCGCGCCAGAGTTTTTTGTCCAGCGTCAGTATGGCAAAACCTATTTTCCCGGTACGTCGCATATACTCTTTACTTTTGCCCTTGCAGAATTCGCCAACTATAAGCTGATCAGGTTTCGCCGCCATAACAGATGTCAGAAGCGACATGTGGGGCAAACCTTCCGGCGTTACGGTCGCAATAATTCCAACTTTCTCGGCAGGTTCAAAAGCTTTCATATCCGCTTCAGTAAAATTATTTTTCGCGATCATGACATTTTTCCTTTCAGTGATCCTCAGCATCCGGAAATTGATACGTTTTTATTTTCAATCCTTCCTGTCAAATTGTTATTCGTGCCTGGCTTAAGTTTTGTCGATCCGCTCCAGCGTACAATTGATGAAGATACTATACTGCGAGCCATCTGGACAAGTTCTTCCATCAATGATTTTTCCAAAAGTTCCTTATCCGCAAACGGCCAGTCAATTCCCAGTCGCGCATATTTATCCCGGCATAGATTATTAAATGTGCAAAGTTCCCAATGGGTAACAGTTCCTTGCAATTTTGCGTTTATAAAATCGCCGATGCCCTTGATATTTTCGAAAGTGTCTGTAGCGCCCGGAATGATTGGCGTGCGTATCCAAATGGCTTTGGGTGAAATATGAGTATTTTTATAATTTGCCGCGAAAATAGCATTAGCCAGAATTCTTTCGTTGCCCGCGCCGGTAAATATTTTATGTTTTTCCGGATCAATCTCTTTTATATCATATAGCAGAATGTCAACATAAGGCAAAAAGCTTACAAGCGCATCCTGAGATATTTGCCCGCAGGTATCCAGAGCTGTCTGAATTCCCCTTCTTTTGAGCTCTTTTAAAAGATTAAGGCAGAAATCGTTTTGCAGAGTGGCCTCTCCGCCGGAAAGGGTGACACCTCCATCAGACTGTTCAAAATATACACGGTCTTTAACCAACTCATCGGTAAGATCATAGACATTCCATTTTTTACCTAAAAGGTCCATGGCAGTTGTGGGACATTCTTCAGTGCATAAACCACAGCCATTGCAGATTGACCGGTTGATGATGATGCCTTTTTCAGTTTTCTCCAGTGCCTTTTCGGGACAGGTCTTCACGCAGATACCGCAGCCGATGCAGTTTGTTCCGATCCATTGAATCTGGGGTTTTAGGCTTATGCTTTCGGGATTGTGGCACCAGACGCAATTAAGTGAACAGCCCTTGAAGAAGACGGTTGTTCTAAGTCCCGGCCCATCCTCTGTGGACATACGGACTATCTCCAGAATGGTTCCCCTGGTTTCCTTGTCTTTTAGAGCATCTGGCATAGCATCCGGCATCACACAACATCCTTAAAATTTGCAGTGGCTCACTCGTTCGATAACTTCGTTTTGCAGCTCTCGCCCCACTGTGGTAAAGTAGGCGTTATAGCCGGTAATGCGAACCAGGAGATGCCGGTAGTTCTGTGGATGATCCTGCGCGTCTTTAAGCATACCGGGATCAAGCATATTGATTTGCAGAGCAGTGCCGCCGCTTTCGGCATATCCTTTCAGGAATGCCTTGAATTTATCCTTGTGCTCCGGGCTTCGCAGAATGGAAGGGTTAAATGTTATGGTGTGACTGGCGCCGTTGGGCAGAATGTTGAAGTAATCCATCCAGTCTCCCCGGGAATCCTTTGCTTTGCCGCCGAGCACCTTGCCTACGGAGTTCGCGTTTGCCGTCGGCCCCTTAATATCAGCTCCATTAGAAGGGCAGATGGCATTGGAAAGAAACTGGCCTTTTATTCTGCCGTCGGCGCTTGCCGCCATGATATATCCATCGCCCGCCCAATAGTTCCAACTTAACATGCCCGGACGATATTTACGTCCTGTGGATTTTGTGGAGTGCCTCCATGTTTCATCGCACCATAACTCCATCACTTTACGGGCCATCGCATCGGCCTCGTTATCGTCGCGGCCGTATTTGGGTGCGCGGTTTTTTGCCCTTGCCTGAAGAATTTCATATCCCTGCCAATTGGCCTTGAGTGCGTTGATCAATTCCCGCATCGTGCAGTGTTTTTCGTCGAAGACAAGATATTTTATTGCCAGCAGTGAATCGACTGTCGTGGCATAGGTAACGGCCTCCAGTGTGGTGAAGCTGATTTCAGCTCCGCCCTGCGTGACATCCTTGCCTTTTTGGGCGCAACCCTTAATCATGCAGGAAAGATAAGGTGTGGGAAAGAAACGCGCACGCACGGATTCCGATGCCTCATACAAATCAATGCATCTTTGAATAATATATCGAGTCTGCGTGGCATAGGCTTCCCAGAATTCTTTCCATGTTTTAAAAGATGCAGCTTCTCCGGTATTGGGGCCATCCTGCATGATGGGACCGGTCTTGCCTGTCATGGGGTCTGTGAAGGGAAGCAAGTCTTTTCCGCCGGTCATAGCCAGTTCCACAGCTTTGAGCAAATTGAGGTTATTGTCCACCGTGCCCGACCTGTCATTACCAACCATCGTGTTTTCCAGGCATCCGACGGGTGCGTATTCATGGACATTGTCCTTGTTAATAAGATGCGTCAAGCCTGCTTTTTTAGCCTCGATCATCATGCCGGCCATGGAGCGTTCATCGAAATTAAGCAGAAAAGGCGCTCCCTGACTGGATTCGATCATGTCCACAACCTTATCATACAGTTCTTCCGGGCTATTGCGATGCAGCCTCACATTGGGCTTTGGCTCCAGGATAGGCGACATCTCATCAATTACTTCGAGAATTACATAGGTAAGATCATTGGTCATATCTTTGCCGCCTAAGCCGAGGCCGGACAGGGTGATAAGCTGGCCGAAACCGGCGGTGATTCCCTGATTGCCGTTGCGAATCATGGCATCATAGGCTGTATTGGCGTGAATCCAGAAACATTTCAGAATTTCTTTGGCAAACTCTCTGTCCATGCCTTCGATGATGGATCGCTGATAATACGGCCATAGATACTGGTCTACCCTGCCGAAGGAAACACCTGCGCCGGGATAATTTTCGTCGGTCATCACGAGCATGTGATTAATCCATAGCGCCTGCAGTGCTTCCCAGAACGTTGTCGCGGGCTCCCAAGGTACCTTGTTCAGGTTTTGAGCCATCCTTGATAGCTCCTCTCTGCGAACATGGTTTTTCTCTTTCTGGGAGAGTTCAAAACACAGATCTTTATATTTTGCAGCCAGGTCCCGCGCCATAGTGGAAGATGTCATCATGGCCCTAAGCTGTGCTCCTTTTGCGCTTTGGCGCTCTTTAATATCAAGTGCGTTGTAAAATGAAAGAAGTTGGGCATGCACACCCTTCCAGCCAATTTTCAGTAGTTGTTCGTGTCCCGGAATAAGATGACCGCTCGTTGCGCCGGCATTACCGTAACCGTGATCATGAAACCATTTCATCCTAGCCCTGGCGCCATTTTTACCCTTCACCTGTTTTATCCACTGTTTACTTTCCTCTTGAGTAAAGCACATGGATGTCTGAATATTAAATCTGGCGCCCGCCAACAAATCACCCGGCAGTATTTCCTGTGGCACATAATTTACAATGACTTCCCGGACAAACCACGCACGCCGTTCCACCATAGGCCACTGCCAGAAATCCGTATGGAGTGCGACGGGTCTTGCCGCCTGGAGATAGGAAGCGCCCAGCGTGTTGATAAGTGTATATGTCTCCGGCACGATATAAAAAGTCAGTTCATTATAAATAATATCCCAGGGAGTGCCTGTAGTCCAGGATGTATACTCATTGTTCCATACGCGGTCAGTTCCCCGGAAATAATAATCGCGCAGCCACTTGACGCGGTCAGATAACCCTTTGGGCTCCTTGATTGTTTGTTTTTGTGCTAAAATTGTTTCCATATCAACCTCCCTGAAGAGATGATGCGCAAAGCGGGATAATTTGACTTGCAAGCTACAGTGCGTTCTGTTTCTGGAGTTTAAACTTGCCAATTCCGGTGAGCTTTGATCTGCCCCGATAATTTGGACATCAACATATACTATAATATACTACCGGGATTAATAGATGACAAGAGGAAAACACTGTAAAATTTTTTAAGAAGGAAGAGCAGTCCGCTTGATATTTCGGAATAATTGAAGGGTGAATTATTCGAAAACCTTGATAAATCGGTAATCTGAGATCAACATCACCGGTGTGGACCGCGTCAACTGCCCCTCCGGGGATATCTATCAGTGCGCATCAATAAAAAAGCGTCTGGCTTAGCTCAGCCAGACGCTTTTTTGATAAATGGAGAATGGTGCCGGATATTATTTTAAAGCACTCTGACAGCCACGATACCATCAATAGAGTTGATTTTCGTTACCAGGTCAGTATTGATATCGCCTTCCAGGTCTATGATGTTGTAGGCCAGATTTCCTTTACTCTTGTTGATCATATCCGCTATGTTAAGCTTGTTGTCGGCAAAGAGGTGCGTGATCTTCTCGATCATGCCCGGCGTGTTCTTATTGGAGATGGTAATCCTCTGCTTGCCCGACCTGTCGAGGAAGCACTCAGGGAAGTTGACCGAGTTCTTGATATTACCGTTCTCAAGAAAATCCATGAGCTGCATGGCAGCCATGATAGCGCAGTTTTCCTCGGCTTCTTCGGTGGACGCGCCCAGATGCGGGATGGCTATGACTTTGTCCGTCTTGATGATCTCTTCGTCCGGGAAGTCAGTTACGTAGCAGCCTACGATTCCATCGGCAATGGCTTTCTTCAAAGACGGGGTGTCCACGAGCCCTCCCCTGGCGAAGTTGAGAAGCACGACGCCATTCTTCATGATTGCGAACTTATCGGAGTTGATGAAGCCCTTAGTGTCCTTGTTCTGGGGAACGTGCAGCGTGATGAAGTCGGACTCTGCCAGGAGCCGCTCCAGGCTGGTGGCCTTCTTGATGGTGCGGGACAGCTTCCATGCCGCCTCGATGGACAGGAACGGATCATATCCCATAACTTCCATGCCCAGGGATTCTGCGGTGTTGGCCAACATGGTGCCTATGGCACCCAGGCCCACGACGCCCAGAGTTTTGCCAAGGATCTCGGTGCCGCCGAACTTGGATTTACCTTTCTCGATGAGGTCGGGCACCTTGTCTCCCTCGCCCACGAGTCCTTTTGCCCAGACGATGCCTTCGGTCACTTTTCGCGAAGCGAGCAGCATGCCCAGGATGGCCAGTTCCTTGACGCCGTTGGCGTTGGCTCCCGGAGTATTGAAGACGACGATGCCTTTTTCCGAGCACTTGTCGATGGGAATATTATTGACTCCGGCGCCGGCGCGAGCAATTGCTTTCAGACTCGACGGCAAGCTCATTTCTTTCATTTCCTTGCTTCTTACCAAGATGCCGTCAGGATCGGGAATATCAGTGCGATATTCATACTTTTCAGTAAAAAGGCTGAGCCCTTTTTCCGAAATTTTATTTAACAGATCAATACGATACATAAATTACCTCCTATTCCTTTCCATACTTTTTTATTAGAGAGTACTCTGATAACATTGAATACCTTTTTGTGCCAATATTGTTCAAAACCAATTGTCCTTATAGTATTTTTTAATAAAAACTTCCATTTTAGCGAATGAAATATAGAATGGACGTTCTCTTGTGTCAAGAAAATCTTGGCTATAAAATGCAGGTGTTTTATAGCGATGTAAGTCGGGGTGATTATCGTTTTATTATAGCTGGAATTAAAGCAAAGACATGGTGATCAACAGTAGTCTTCAATTTTATGTATTCTATGACGGTGTGGAGTTGTAGATGTAATCAGCATTCCTCATATTCTTCCAATTCAGTCCGCATTCTAATTTTTCCGGGGTTATTCAATTTACATGGGCATTATAATACATTGAGGCAAAATGAAAACAAAAATCCGTATAGTCATGTACGTTAAAATCGTGTATGGTGTTACATATGAAAAGAGGAAGCGGAATATTACTTGGCATATCTTCTTTGCCCGGGCGGTTTGGTATCGGAACATTAGGAGCGGGCGCACGTGAATTTGTAGATAGGTTGCAGATGAGCGGGCAGACATATTGGCAGATTCTGCCCATTTCGCCAACGGGATTTGGTGATTCACCGTATCAGACTTTCAGCACATTCGCGGGAAATCCTTATTTTATTGATTTTGATGATTTGTATCTGGAAAATCTTCTGCCGAAAGATGCACTGGATATATGTCAAGGTCTGTTCGGAAAGGATGGGAGTTCTGTTGATTATTACGCCCAATACGCAGGCAAGCCGCAAATACTGCGTCTCGCTTACGAGTACAGTGCTGAGCGTCTTAAGGCGGATTTAGAATTATTTAAACAGCGTCATGCCGGATGGATAAACGACTACGCGCTCTATATGGCGCTGAAAAGCATCCATGAAATGAAGTCTTTCTGTCATTGGCCGCAGGAGCTCATTGCGCGGCGTGATGATGTGCTGAAAAACGCCGCTTCGCGTCTGGAAGCGGATATCAATTATCATATATTTGTTCAATACCTTTTCTTTCTGCAATGGGATGCGCTGCGTAATTACGCAAATGGCAAAGGAGTAAGTATCATCGGCGATATGCCCATTTACATGGCGCCGGACAGTGCTGACGCCTGGATGGGAAGCGATATACTCGATAAGCAGAAAAAGGTTGCCGGTTGTCCGCCGGACTACTTTTCGTCAACCGGGCAACTTTGGGGAAACCCGCTCTATGACTGGGAGGCGCTGAAGAAAACCGGTTATGATTGGTGGATCAAGCGTATAGCTCAACAAATATCTTTATATGATTATCTACGTATCGACCACTTCCGCGCATTTCAGGCCTATTATGCAATACCCGCCGACGCCAAAACAGCCGAAACGGGGCAATGGATTCCCGGCCCCGGGATGGATTTTTTCCGACAGCTAAAAAATACTCTGGGTGAACTGCCGCTTATTGCCGAGGACCTGGGCTATCTGACACCGGAGGTCTTTGAACTGCTCCGGGCCACTGGTTTCCCCGGTCTGAAGGTGCTCCATTTCGCTTTTGCGCCGGATGGCAGCAGTATCTACCTGCCGCACCGGTATGAAAGAAACTGCGTGGTTTACACAGGAACGCATGACAACAACACGACCATTGGCTGGTATAACGAACTTGGCGCGGCTGAACGTGATTTCCTTAATGACTACCTCGATGGTGTAAATGAAAAACGCGTGCACTGGCAACTGATCAGGCTGGCTATGGGTTCTGTTGCTGATGTTTGCATCATACCGATGCAGGACATCATGGGGCTTCCTTCTTTTGCACGCATGAACAGGCCGCAGACGACTCAGGGAAACTGGCGCTGGCGGCTTCTGCCCGGTCAATTTGACGGTCAAACCGTGAAGGAATTGGCTCTTGTAACAAAGTTATTTGGCAGATAGAGTTGAAACTTGTGAAACAAGCGCAATCACGGGTATGAATCCCAAAGCAGGCTTTGGAAATATTATACCCTCCGCTATGCGGGATTGTTCAACTTGCCAATTCCGCAGCAATATGCTTTCGGAATTGGAATTTCAAAATAAAATAAGAATGAAGCTTAAAATTATTAACTCATGACAAACAAAGACTTCGATCAATATATCAATAAGAATGAAATTTATTTATTCAATATAGGTGAGGCTCAGCAGGCCTACTCCACTTTCGGATGTCACTATGTTCCCGAGCTCGATATGCACCGCTTTTTACTGTGGGCTCCTAATGCCCGGCAAGTCAGTGTTGTTGGTGATTTCAATGGATGGGATGCTTCAAAAAACCGGATGCAACGGCTCGATACCGGCGTCTTTGCAGCGTTTGTTCCCGGTCTGAATGATGGAAACTGTTATAAGTATCAGATCGACGGTTATGATCATCAAACTGTGCTCAAGACAGATCCGTTTACCTTTCATGCCGAAGTTCGCCCGGCAACCGCCTCGAAAGTCTGGAGTCTCGGCGGATACCATTGGCGCGATGCTGAATTCCTGAGGCGTCGCCCGGAGCAAAACGCCCTGCAGAGTCCGATGGCCATCTATGAGATGCACATCGGATCATGGCGCAAGCGCGAGGGGTATCACTTTGCCAATTTGCGTGAAGTGGCCGATGAACTTTCCGATTATCTTGTTCAGATGGGCTTTACGCATGTGGAAATCATGCCCGTCACCGAGTTTCCTCTTGATGATTCATGGGGATATCAGGTTACCGGATTTTACGCGGTGACGAGCCGTCATGGCACGCCGCAGGATTTTATGTATTTTGTCGATACGATGCATGCCAGAGGTATCCGTGTGATCATGGACTGGGTGCCCGCCCATTTCCCCCGTGATGAGCATGGCCTGGCCCGGTTTGACGGCACATGTCTCTATGAACATGAAAATCCGATGCAGGGGCATCATCCGCAATGGGGCACGCTGATTTTCAACTATGGCCGTCCCGAGGTGGTCAGCTTTCTGGTTTCCAGCGCAATGTTTTTCTTTGATGTTTATCACATTGACGGCATTCGCGTCGATGCGGTCTCGTCGATGCTCTATCTGGATTATGCCCGCAATCAGGGCGAGTATATACCCAACGAGGACGGGGGGAATATTGATAAATCCGCGGTGGCTTTTTTGCAGAAGCTCAATTCCGTAATTCTGACCAGGCATCCCGGAACCATCACCGTTGCGGAAGAATCGACGGCGTATCCGATGATTACCAAGCCGCCCTATGCAGGGGGGCTTGGTTTTTTATTCAAGTGGAACATGGGCTTTATGCACGATACGCTCAAGTATATGTCGATGGATCCCTTCTTCCGGCATGATCATCATGACAAAATAACTTTTTCGATGTACTATGCTTTTTCTGAAAATTTCATTTTGCCATATTCTCATGATGAAGTTGTTCACGGTAAAAAATCACTGCTCGATAAGATGTATGGCTCTTATGATGAAAAGTTCGCGTCACTGCGTGTGTTACTCGGCTTTATGTACGCGCATCCCGGGAAAAAACTGCTGTTCATGGGTAGCGAGTTCGGGCAATTCATTGAATGGAACTATAAGCAGCCGCTGGACTGGTTTTTGCTGAAGTATGAAAGGCATCGCCAGATGAAGCAGTATGTGAAAGGGCTCAATTTCTTTTACACGGGATGTCCTGCCCTTTATCAGATTGAAGATAACTGGGAGGGATTTACGTGGCTCAATGTGGACAATGCCATGCAAAGCTCCCTTTGCTTCTTGCGTCGTGCTGGCAGCAAGAATCAATCTTGCGTCTGCGCTTTCAATTTCACGCCGGTGCCGGTCAAAAATTTTGTGATCGGCTTGCCCCGCAAAGGCAAACTGCGGGAGACGTTCAACAGTGACGGCCTGTTGTTCGGTGGAGGAGGTCGCCATAACACATCGGCCATTATCACCTCTTACGAGGAATTTGCCGGCCAGCCATGCAGGGCGGCGATCGATCTGCCGCCGCTTTCAGCCGTGTATTTTAATTATGATGAAGAGGAATCGATTGTGATATGAACACGGAATTGCAAAAAAACAGGGAAGTCATGCCACGGATACTGATGACCGGCGCGGAATGTGCGCCATTTGCCAAAACCGGCGGACTGGCGGATGTTATTGGAACGCTGGCCAGAGAGTTGAAAACCCTTGGATGCGATATCCGTTTGATGCTGCCGTTTCATCGGGTCATCAAGGATAAATATCGGGAGCATGTGCGGCATATTATCAGCTTCAGCGTGGATATCGGCCGGCATTCTCAGTATGTGGGTGTTGAACTCTACGACTGGGAGGGCATACCGGTCTACTTTATCGATAATGAACATTTCTTCGGTCAAGCCATCTATTGCGGCGGAAATTTCGAGGGCGAACAATACGCCTTTTTCTCCCGCGCGGTTATTGATGCTCTGCCGATGATTGGATTTGATCCGGAGATCATTCATGTCAACGATTGGCACACGGCGATTATCCCCATGCTGTTAAAAATTCAGTACGATAAATATCCACAGGGAAAATGCAAGACAGTGCTTACCATCCATAACATTGGTTATCAGGGACGCTTTAATTTTGGTTATACGAAGCATCTGCTGGGTATCGATAATAGATATTTTCATCAGGACTATATCGAATTTCATGGCGATGCCAATTTTCTGAAGGGCGGCATCGTTTTTGCGGATAAGCTGGTC